>CANIDW010000095.1 GCA_947466165.1 Comamonadaceae bacterium
ACCCGCTGGACATTGCCGGCCAGCTGATGGGCCGCATTCACCAGTACCCCGACGGCGCGATGCTGTTTTTGGGCACCATGTTCGCGCCTTCGCAAGACCGCCACGGCCCGGGTCAGGGTTTCACACATGTGGTGGGCGATGTGGTGACGGTGTCCACGCCCACGCTGGGTTGTCTGGTCAACCGCGTCAAGCACTCCGACCAGGCCGCGCCCTGGACCTTTGGTGTGACAGCGCTGATGCTCAACCTGGCCGGTCGCAAACTGCTGGGCTGAAGCCGGCAGCCTTCGCGCTACTTGCCCATCAGCTGGTTGAGTTTGTCGGCCTCAAAACTTTCCTGGCGCGCCGCGTCGCTGGGCACGCAGTCTTTGCCCGGCCGCGTTGGCGAGGCCTGCAACTGCTCCAGCGCTCTCCAGAGCAGCGCAATCTGGTGTTCCTGTCCGGCGGCGTTGTCGATCAGGCCGCGCATGGCCTGCGAGAGCGGGTCGTCGTTTTGCGTCACGCCATAGGCTGAAAAACCCATCTGGCTGGCGGCCTCTTCGCGCTTGACGTCGGCTTCGGCCTGGATGATGCGCGCCGGGTTGCCCACCGCCGTGGCGCCGGCCGGCACGGGTTTGACGACCACCGCGTTCGAGCCGATGCGCGCACCGTCCCCGACTGTGAAACCACCCAGCACCTGCGCGCCCGCGCCCACCACCACATTGCGGCCCAGCGTCGGGTGCCGCTTGGCGCCTTTGTAGAGCGAGGTGCCGCCCAGCGTAACGCCCTGGTAAATCGTGCAGCCGTCGCCGATCTCGGCCGTCTCGCCCACCACCACGCCCATGGCGTGGTCAAAAAAAACGCAGTGGCCGATTTTGGCGCCCGGATGGATTTCAATGCCAGTGATGCCGCGTGACACATGCGAGATAAAGCGCCCCAGCCACTTGAGCCCGTGCGTCCAACACCAATGGGCGCGTCGATGCAGGATGAGCGCATGGATACCGGGGTAGCAGGTCAGCACTTCCCAGGCGCTGCGGGCGGCGGGGTCACGTTCCAGAATGCACTGGACGTCTGAGCGGAGTCGGGAAAACATGCCTCAAGTCTACTTGGGGCCGGCAGCGGCCTGCTGCATGGCCTTGGCCACCCCGCGCAGAATATGGATTTCTTCCTGCGAGAGTTGCGCGCGGTTGAACATCTGGTTGAGCCTGGGCATGAGCTTTTTAGGCGCTTGCGGGTCTAAAAACCCGATGTCTGCGAGCGCTTGCTCCCAGTGCCCGAGCATGCCCGCCACCTCGGCCGCGTCAGCCAGGCGCAGCTGCTGCGTGGCGGACTGCACGGCAAAGCCGCCCAGCGCCTCGCGCCAGTCATAGGCAATCAATTGCACCGCCGCCGCCAGATTGAGGGAGCCAAAATTCGGGTCGGTCGGAATGCTCAGGCAGGCGTGGCAGCGGTAAACGTCTTCGTTTTGCATGCCAAAACGCTCGGAGCCAAACAAAAAAGCCACTGATTCGGGCCGCTGGCCCGCTGTCTGCGCCGCCGGCGAGCTAAGGGCTGCAAAGTGGGCGCGCGGCATCACTGTGGGCGGGCCGAAGTCGCGCGGCGTCATGGCCGTGGCGCACACATGCGTCATGCCGTCCAGTGCCTCGTCCAGCGTGTCCACCACGCGGGCGTTCTTCAGCACATCGAGCGCGCCGCTGGCACGCTGGATGGTTTCTTCGCGGTTGAGCACATTGGCCCAGCGCGGCGCCACCAGCACCAGGTCTGAAAAACCCATCACTTTCATGGCGCGCGCGGTGCCGCCCACATTGCCGGCATGGCTGGTGTTGATCAGGATAAAACGGGTTTTCATGGGTTCATCCGGAGCATGCTGACGGCCCGCAAGGGCCCGGGTAGCATGAAGCGCCGTAAAATGCGCCTATTGTCACCTGCCCTCCGGTCACCGGCCGGGCAGCCCTTTCGCTCTTTTTTACCGTCCATGTCCAATCTCCACCCCATGCTCAACGTGGCCGTCAAGGCTGCGCGCGCCGCCGGCGCCATCATCAACCGCGCTGCACTCGACGTTGAGTCGGTTCGTGTTTCGGCCAAGCAGACCAACGATTTCGTCACCGAGATCGACCAGGCGGCTGAAGCCGCCATCATTGAGACGCTGCTGACGGCCTACCCCGGCCACGGCATTCTGGCGGAGGAATCGGGCAGCGAGCACGGTGCCAAAGACTCAGAGTTCGTCTGGATCATTGACCCGCTGGACGGCACCACCAACTTCATCCACGGCTTTCCCGTTTACTGCGTCAGCATTGCCCTGGCCGTGCGCGGCAAGGTCGAGCAGGCCGTCGTTTACGACCCCACCCGCAACGACCTGTTTTGCGCCACCAAAGGCCGCGGCGCCTACATGAACGACCGCCGCATCCGCGTGGCCAAGCGCGAACTGCTCAAAGACTGCCTGATCAGCACAGGCTTTCCGTTCCGCCCGGGTGACAAGCTCAAGCCCTACCTCCACATGCTCGGCGAAGTCATGAGCCAGTGCGCCGGCGTGCGCCGCCCGGGCGCAGCTGCGCTCGACCTGGCTTACACCGCAGCGGGCTTTAACGACGGATTTTTTGAAACCGGCCTCAAGCCCTGGGACGTGGCGGCCGGTTCGCTGCTGGTAACAGAAGCCGGCGGGCTGGTGGGCAACTACACGGGCGAGGCCGACTTTTTAGACCAGGCCGAATGCGTGGCCGGCAACCCCCGCATCTATGCGCAGCTGGTGTCCACCCTGGGCAAGTACAGCAAATTTGCCGGCGCGGGTGACAAAGCCAAGGTACGGCAGGCACTGCAACAAGACAGCGAGGACGAGGCAGGCGCCAGCGCCCCGGCCGAGGCACCGCGTGCTGCAAAAGGTACGCTCAGCAGCAAGAAGCCGCGTACCGGCGCCGCCTGAGCCACCCCCATCGAAAGCATTTACCCTCATCACGAACGCAAGGTCCCTGTTCAGCGACATCCAGCCCCATGACTGCCGAATATCCCGATCACACGCCGATGATGCGCCAGTACCTGGCGCTCAAGGCCGACCATCCGGACACGCTGCTGTTTTACCGGATGGGCGACTTTTACGAGCTGTTTTTCAGCGACGCTGAAAAAGCTGTCGCCCTGCTCGACATCACGCTGACCCACCGCGGTCAGTCGGCCGGCGTGCCCATCCCCATGTGTGGCGTGCCATTTCATTCGGTCGAAGGCTACCTGGCCAAGCTGATCAAGCTCGGTGAGTCGGTGGCTATTTGCGAGCAGATGGGCGAGCCCACAGGCAAGGGCCCGGTCGAGCGCAAGGTGGTGCGCGTGGTCACGCCCGGCACGCTGACAGACACCGAACTGCTGTCCGATAAAACTGAATCCATTTTGCTGGCCCTGCACCAGGGCAGCCGCAACACCTGTGGACTGGCCTGGCTGAGCGTGACGCAAGGCGAGATCCATCTGGCACAGTGCGCCAGCGAAGAAGTCGAAGCCTGGGTGGCGCGTATCGCGCCCAGCGAGATGGTCTACAACGTGGACGTGACGCCGGCTTTTGAAGCACGCCTCAAAGCCTTGCGCCAAAGCGGTTCGGCCGGCAGCGCCACGCTCACCGCACGCCCCGCCTGGCAGTTTGATGCGGCGCTGGGCGTGCGCCGGCTGCTGGCCCAGTTGCAAGTGGCCTCGCTGTCGTCCTTCAGCGCGGAGGCCCTGGGCGAGGCGCATGCCGCCGCCTCTGCCCTGCTCGGCTATGCAGAGCACACCCAAGGCCGCGCCCTCAGCCATGTGCACAGCTTGCAGGTGGTGCGCGCCGGCGAGCTGATTGAGCTGCCGCAAACCACGCGCCGCAACCTCGAGCTGACGCAAACCCTGCGCGGCGAAGATTCACCGACCCTCTTTTCACTGCTGGACACCTGCACCACCGGCATGGGCAGCCGCTTGCTCAAAAACTGGCTGCTGTCGCCGCGCCGCGAGCGCAGCCAGGCAGCCGCACGGCTGGACGCTGTCAAGACTCTGCGCGCCGGTTTGCAGCAAACGCTGCGCGCGCGCCTCAAGGGTTGCAGCGACGTCGAGCGGATCACCGCGCGCATCGCCCTGCGCCAGGTGCGCCCGCGCGAGCTCATTGCGCTGCGCGACACCTTGCACAAAGCCGTGCAACTCAGCTTGAGGTCCGACTCGCAGCCGCCTATGGCCACAGAGCCTGGGACGCCCGAACTGCTACAAAAGATTTTTGAAGACCTGCAAGCCCCGCCCGCCTGCGCAGCCCTACTGCGGCGATATCTGCTGGACGAACCGGCGGCGCTGGTGCGTGACGGCGGCGTCATCAACCACGGCTGCGACGCTGACCTGGACGAGCTGCGCGGCATACAGACCAACTGCGACGCCTTTTTGCTGGACCTCGAAGCCCGCGAAAGAGCCCGCACCGGCATTGCCAACCTGCGCGTGCAGTTCAACCGCGTGCATGGCTTTTACATTGAGGTCACGCAAGGCCAGGCCGGCAAGGTGCCCGACGACTACCGGCGTCGCCAGACCCTGAAAAACGCCGAGCGCTTCATCACGCCCGAGCTCAAGACCTTTGAAGACAAGGCGCTGTCGGCGCAAGAGCGCGCGCTGGCCCGCGAAAAATTTCTTTACGAAGAACTCCTGGACCAGCTGCAAGATTTTGTGCCCGTGCTGAGCCGGCTGGCCCGCGCCATCGCCTCGCTGGATGCGCTGTGCGCGCTGGCCGAACGCTCGCTCACGCTGGACTGGGCCGAGCCCGTGTTCGTCAAAGAGCCTTGCATCGAAATCGTCGCCGGTCGCCACCCGGTGGTGCAGGCGCGGCTGACAGAAACCGGTGGCGGCAGCTTCATTGCCAACGACTGCCACTTCGGTGCCAAAAGCCGCATGCAGGTGATCACCGGTCCCAACATGGGCGGCAAGTCCACCTACATGCGGCAGGTCGCGCTGATCGTGCTGCTGGCATTCATAGGCTCTTATGTACCGGCCAGCAGCTGCAGGCTCGGGCCTATCGACGCCATTCACACGCGCATCGGTGCCGCCGATGACGTGGCCAACGCGCAGTCCACCTTCATGCTCGAGATGACCGAGGCCGCGCAGATATTGCACGCCGCCACACCGCACTCGCTGGTGCTGATGGACGAGATCGGCCGCGGCACATCGACCTTTGACGGCCTGGCCCTGGCCGGCGGCATTGCGGCTTATCTGCACAACAAGACGCAGGCCTTCACGCTGTTTGCCACGCACTACTTCGAGCTCACAGAGTTCCCAACCAAGCACCACAGCGCCGTCAACGTGCATGTGAGCGCCGTCGAGTCGGGTGCCGACATTGTTTTTATGCACCTCATCGAAGCCGGCCCGGCCAGCCGGAGCTACGGCATTGCGGTGGCCAAACTCGCCGGCGTGCCGGCGGCGGTGGTCAACCATGCACGCCATGCGCTGAGCGCGCTGGAGCAGCAGCAAACCGAGGCCCGGGCCCAGGTCGACTTGTTTGCGCCGCCACCGGATTTACCCGCTGCTGAGACCAGCTTGCTTGAAAAATCACTCGCCACGCTAGACCCTGATACGCTCTCCCCGCGCGAGGCGCTGGAAGCCTTGTACCAACTCAAAAAACTTCTGAACAAAGCCTGAGACATCAACATGACTTATTGCTGCGCCATCAAGATCAACGCCGGACTGGTGTTCTTGTCCGACTCCCGCACCAACTCGGGCCTGGACCACATCAGCACCTTTCGCAAAATGATTGTTTACGAAAAAGCGGGCGATCGCTTCATGGTACTGCTGTCGGCGGGCAACCTGTCGATCTCGCAGTCCATCCGCGAGATCTTGCAGGTCGAACAACTGCCCGATACAGACGGCGGCGAGCCCATCACCATCTGGAATGCCCAAAGCATGTTCGATGCCGCTCGTGTACTGGGCGCCGCCGTGCGCAGGGTGTACGAGCGTGACGCCGCTGCGCTCAAGCAAGCCGAGCTTGACTTCAATGTCTCTTTACTCTTCGGTGGCCAGGTCAAGGGAGAGGGTATGCGCCTGTTCCAGATGTATTCGGCCGGCAACTTCATTGAGGCGACCAGTGAGACGCCCTTCTTTCAGATCGGCGAGTCCAAGTACGGCAAACCGGTGCTGGACCGCGTCATCACGCCCGGCATGCCGCTGGACGAAGCGGCCAAATGCGCGCTGGTGTCTATGGACTCCACCATGAAGTCCAATCTGTCAGTGGGCATGCCGCTGGACCTGGTGGTCTATGAAACCGACAAACTGCAAAGCGACAAACTCGTTTGCATTGACCACGAAAACCCCTACTACCGCATGATGCACAACAGCTGGGGGAAAAAACTGCG
>CANIDW010000096.1 GCA_947466165.1 Comamonadaceae bacterium
AGGGTGTGGGTCAGCACATGGATCTTGGCGTCACGCCATTCGACCATCTGGCCGTCCATCCAGATTTTGCCGTCGCGGTCTTCCATGGTGGGGGCTGCTGTGGACATGGGCTGATCCTTGTGGTCTCTGTTGAAGTCATGAAACGGCCGGCAGCACTCGGGAGCCAACCCTGAAATATTGATTTTAAGCGGCTGGGGGCGTCTGGTGTGCGGGGGCTTGAGTTTCTTCTGCGGGCCGTGTGAGTTGGTGCCCGACCAGCTTGCCGCCGGCAAAGGTGCAGTCTACATAGGAGCCGCCGGTGTCGGTCCAGCGAAACACCTCGGGCTGCACGTCTTTGGGGCTGCGCTGCTCGCCGAGCGAGCGCGTCATGGCCACCACATGCATCAAGGTGGCGCGCGGCTTGAGCTTGGCGTTGAGCATGACGGCGCTGCCCACATAGCCTATGGGCCGGTTGGCGGCGCGCTTGAGCACTTGCATCATGCGGTTGAAATGCAGCAGCAGCCACATGACCAGCGCACCACCGACCAAGGCCACGCCGGGCCAGCCGCTGTACACATAAGCCAGTACCACGGTGGCGACGCCGGCCACAGGGACCCAGATTTTTTGAAAGTTCATGGCGCTTATTTTCGCAGTTTGCCGGCTCAGGCCAGGCTGCGCACAACTTCCATGGCCTCTTCGACACGCTCGACGGCATGAATCGTCAAGCCTTCAATCGGTTTTTTAGGCGCGTTGGCTTTGGGCACGACGGCCACACTGAAACCCAGTTTGGCAGCTTCTTTCAGGCGCTCCTGGCCGCGCGGTGCCGGCCGCACCTCGCCGGCCAGTCCGACTTCGCCAAAGGCAAAAAAGCCCTTGGGCAAAGGCCGCCCGCGCAGGCTGCTGGTGATGGCCAGCATGACGGCCAGGTCGGCCGCCGGCTCGCTGATGCGCACGCCGCCCACCGCGTTGACAAACACATCCTGGTCCATGCAGGCGACGCCGGCGTGGCGGTGCAGCACCGCCAGCAGCATGGCCAGCCGGTCGCGGTCCAGGCCCACCGACAGCCGCCGCGGGCTCGGGCCGCCGCTGTCCACCAGCGCCTGAATCTCGACCAGCAGCGGGCGCGTGCCCTCTAGCGTGACCATCACGCAGCTGCCGGGTACCGGCTCGCTGTGCTGGCTCAAAAAGATGGCGCTCGGGTTGCTGACGCCCTTGAGCCCTTTTTCAGTCATTGCAAAGACGCCGATCTCGTTGACCGCGCCGAAGCGGTTTTTGATGGCGCGCACCAGCCGAAAGCTCGAATGCGTGTCGCCTTCAAAATACAGCACGGTGTCGACCATGTGCTCGAGCACGCGCGGGCCGGCCAGCGCGCCTTCCTTGGTGACATGGCCGACCAGCACAATGCACACGCCGCTGGCCTTGGCTGCGCGCGTCAGGTGTGCGGCGCATTCGCGCACCTGCGCCACCGAGCCGGGCGCGGAGGTCAGTTGGTCGGAATACACGGTCTGGATCGAGTCGATGACGGCGATCGTCGGCGCGTGCGCGTGCAAGGTAGCCAGGATTTTTTCAAGCTGGATTTCAGCCAGCACCTGAACCTGCGAGCCGTCCAGCCCCAGCCTTCGCGCACGCAGCGCCACTTGCGCGCCGCTTTCCTCGCCGGTCACGTACAGCGTCTTCTGGCCGGCGCGCTGCAGCGAGTCCAGCGCCTGCAACAAGAGGGTTGATTTACCGATGCCGGGGTCGCCTCCAATCAGCACCACACCGCCTTCGACAATGCCGCCGCCGAGCACGCGGTCGAGCTCGTCATGGCCGGTGGGCGTGTAAGCCATGTCGGTGGCCTCGATGTCGGCCAGCGCCGTGAGCTCTGAGGCCTTGGCCAGCGAGGCAAAACGGTTTTTGACCGGTGAGGCGCTTTCAGCCACGCCCTCGATGAGCGTGTTCCAGGCGTTGCAGTGCGGGCATTTGCCCAGCCACTTGGGGCTGGTGCCGCCGCATTCACTGCAGGTGTAAATCGTTTTGTCTTTGGCCATGCACTGAATATAACGGCCACAGGTCATGCCGGCTTGCAGGGTGCAGTCAATAATGGCCTGGCTTGCAACCCGCAGTCTGAAACACACGCACCATGAACAACCCACGCGCCCTGAGCGGCGTCGCTTTTGCCACCTTGCTACTGATCGCGCTGATGATGGGCGCCAACCACGTGGCCGCCCGCCTGGCCTTCAACAACGGGGTGGACGTGGCCACGGCGGTGGTTTTCCGCAGTGGCGTGACGGTGCTGGTGCTGGTCGTCATCCTGTGGGTGCAGCGCGTTGCGCAGCATTTCACGCCGCGCCACAAGCGCATGCTGCCGCTCATCGGCCTCTTGGTCGGCGTGCAAAGCCTGTGCCTTTATTCGTCGGTGGCGCGTCTGCCCGTGGCGCTGGCGCTGCTGGCTTTCAACACCTACCCGATCTGGACGGCGCTGTGGGCCCGCGTGATTTACCGGCAGGCACCGGAGCGCGCCCTCTTGCTGGCGATGCCGGTGATTTTGCTGGGCCTGGCAGTGGCGCTGGACGTGCTGGGCGCCGCCTCCGGGCTGGGTGCTTCTCTTCAATGGTCACGCATTGGCGCGGGTGTGGGCTTTGCGCTGGCAGCGGCCTGCACCTTCGGCCTGGCACTGGTGATCACGCAACACGAAGCTGCGGACATTGACGGCCGCGTGCGCACCGCCACCACCTTGTCGATGGCCGGTCTGATGGCACTGTGCCTGGTGGGCGTGCAAGGCGGCTTTCATTTCCCGCAAGCGGCTATCGGCTGGTGGGGTCTGGCTGCCTTGAGCCTGCTTTACGGCACGGCTTTTACCGTCATGTTCACGCTGCTGCCCAAACTTGGCGTGGTCGGCAATTCCGCCATCATGAACGTGGAGCCGGTGTTTGCGCTGGCGCTGGCCTGGCTGCTGCTGGGCCAGTCGATTGCGCCCGTGCAAGTGGCAGGCGCACTGCTGGTGGTGGGTGCCGTCATGGCACTGGGGCTGCGTAAGCGCTGAGTGCGGGGATGGATTCCTGCCCCCGATCAGGTCGAGGGCAGGCTCTGCGCAGGAATGACGGGCAATTGCAGGAACCGCGCTAATTGCAGGAACCCCGCTAATTGCAGGATCGAAGCCAATTCCCGTCATCCTCGCGAATGCGGGGATCCAGCTTCGGGATACGGGACTGTTCAGGCCGCCGCAATAGGCACGCGGGCGGCCACGGCGCACATCAGCTCGTAGCTCACGGTGCCTGCGGCTGCGGCCACTTCGTCGATGGGCATGACGGCGCCGCTGGCGGACGTGCCCCACAGTGTGACTTCGCTGCTGATGCCGGCACCTGGCACGGGACTCAAGTCGACGGTGAGCATGTCCATGCTGACGCGGCCCAACAGCCGGGTGCGCACGCCGTCCACCAGCACAGGCGCACCGGTGCCGCTGTGGCGCGGGTAGCCGTCGGCATAACCGCAGGCCACCACGCCGATGCGCATGGTGCGGTCTGCCGTGAATGTGGCGCCATAGCCCACCGATTCACCGGTTTCGATCTGCTGCACAGCGATCAGCTTGGCACTGAGCGTCATGGCCGGCTGCAGGCCCCAGTGGCCGGCGCTGTGCTGCGGAAAATCTGCAGCGCTGCCGTAGACCGCTATGCCAGGCCGCACCCAGTCCGAGCGTTCGGCCAACGCTTCACCGTGGCGCAGCAGGGCCGCGCTGTTGCTCAAAGTGCGTTCGCCGGGCAGGTCGTGTGTGACCGCCTCAAAGGCCTGAAACTGCGCGGCAACGCCGGCCGGCCCGTCGGCGTCGCTGAAGTGCGTCATGAGCGAAATCTCGTCCACCTGGGGCAGCGCGGTCAGCCGCGTCCAGGCGGCGCGAAAGCGGTCGGGCTTGAAGCCCAGCCGGTTCATGCCGCTGTTCATTTTGAGGAACACGCGCTGCGGCAACTGCGTTTTGTGGGCAGCCAGCATGTCGATCTGTTCATTGCAATGAATGACGTGCCACAGACCCAGGCGCGAACACAGCTCCAGATCACGCGCTTCAAAAACACCTTCCAGCAACAAGATCGGCCCGCGCCAGTCCAATGCGCGCAGGCGCTGCGCCTCGTTGAGATCGAGCAGTGCAAAGCCATCGGCCGCCCGCAAACCCTCGAACACCCGTTCAATGCCGTGGCCATAAGCGTTGGCTTTGACGACAGCCCATATACGCGCATCGCCGGCGGCCTCTTGCAATGCTTGCAAGTTGTGGCGCAGCGCCTCGGTATGAACGGTTGCCAGAATCGGACGGGGCATGTGAAAAAACTCAAGTGTTAGCACCAAGACCAGGTCGGGGCGACCGTCAAGGTTGAATGACAGCCATTTTGGCACCGGGGCGCATGCTATAAACCCTGACAGCTACGGAGAACTGCTATTTTTTTTTCAGCCGCCCCTTTACCTGACCTTGCCCCGACCGTGATGGCGCATCTTTTATGAAGCGCGGTTTTTACACCATCATGGCGGCGCAGTTTTTCAGCTCGCTGGCTGACAACGCCCTGTTTGTGGTGGCTGTTGAGTTGCTACGGCAAAGCGGTGCGCCCAGCTGGCAGCCCGCTGCACTGGTGCCGATGTTTGCGCTGTTTTATGTGGTGCTGGCGCCTTTTGTGGGCGCATTGGCCGACGCCAGGCCCAAGGGCAATGTCATGTTCATCAGCAACGCCATCAAGGTAGTGGGTTGCCTGATGATGCTGTTTGGCTCTCACCCGCTTTTGTCTTATGCGATTGTTGGCCTGGGCGCGGCGGCTTACTCGCCGGCCAAGTACGGCATCCTGACCGAGCTTTTGCCGTCCTCTCAACTGGTCAAGGCCAATGGCTGGATCGAGGGGCTGACCATCGCCTCCATCATTCTGGGCGTGCTGCTCGGCGGCCAGTTGGTGGGCGCTAGCATTTCATCTAACCTGCTGTCGCTGGACTTTCCGCTGCTGGAAACCGGCATTGACACGCCGGCCGAATCGGCCATCAGCTGCCTGATTTTTGTTTACATTCTGGCGGCCTGGTTCAACACCCGCATTCCACTCACCGGCGTGGCCATGCGCCCGATGCCCGGCAACAAGCTGGCGCTTCTGCCGGATTTCTGGCGCTGCAACATCGCCCTGTGGCAAGACAAGCTCGGCCAGATATCACTGTCCACCACCACGCTGTTCTGGGGAGTGTCGGGCAACCTGCGCTACATCGTGCTGGCCTGGAGCGCAGCCGCCCTGGGTTACAGCACAACGCAAGCCTCTTCCTTGGTGGGCGTGGTGGCCATTGGCACGGCCGTTGGTGCGGTTCTGGCTTCTATGCGCATGCGCCTGGACCAGGCAACCAGCTTGATGCCTTTGGGCATTGGCATGGGCTTGCTGGTGATTTTGATGAACTTCATCGACAACGTCTGGGTGGCTGCGCCTTTCCTGATTTTGCTGGGCGGCCTGGGTGGCTTTTTGGTAGTGCCCATGAATGCGCTGCTGCAACACCGCGGTCACAACCTCATGGGCGCGGGGCGCTCCATTGCGGTACAGAACTTCAATGAGCAAACCTGCATCCTGGTGCTGGGCGGCTGCTACAGCCTGTCCACCGCTCTGGGGGTCTCGGCTTTTGGCGCCATCACGGCCTTTGGTGTGGTGGTGGCCGGGTTCATGTGGATCATCCAACGCTGGCATGCGCACAACTGCATTCACCACAAAGACAAGCTCGAAGAGCTGCTGAAAATCGCCCGCAGCGACCAGGGCCACTGATGCGGGCGCCTCAGGGCGGCAGCGAACGCCCCACGCTCGCTGTTGTGGCGCTGATTTTTAACGCCCTGGTCTGGGGTGTTTCCTGGTGGCCGCTGCGCGAGGTGCAAGCCCATGGCCTGCATCCGCTGTGGTCAACGGTATTGATTTACCTGCTGGCAACACTTGGCGTGCTGGCCTACCGGCCGCGCGCCTGGCGCGGTCTGCTCGAACACCCCGGCCTGCTGCTTTTGCTGCTGGCCTCGGGGCTGACCAATGTCAGCTTTAACTGGGCTGTGACCGTTGGCGACGTGGTCCGGGTGGTCTTGCTTTTTTACCTGATGCCCGCCTGGTCGGTGCTGATTGCCTGGCTGCTGCTGAACGAAAAACCCAGCACCGGTTCGCTGCTGCGGCTGGCGCTGGCGCTGGCCGGCGTGGTGATCGTGCTGAAATCCCCCGCCTCCGCGTGGCCCGTGCCGGCCAGCTTGGCCGACTGGATGGCGCTGATGGGTGGTCTGTTTTTTGCGCTCACCAATGTCCTGCTGCGCAAGCACGGGCAAACGCCGGGCGAGTCGCGCATGCTGGCGATGTTCGGCGG
>CANIDW010000097.1 GCA_947466165.1 Comamonadaceae bacterium
GCCACGGTGAGCTTCAAGGCGCTGGACGAAACAGTCATTTTGCGGGTGGTTGACAAGTTTCTGCTGCAACTCGAAACCCAGCTGGCCGAAAAGAAAGTCGAAGTCACCTTCACCGACGTGCTGCGCAAGTTTCTGGGCAAGAAGGGTTTCGATCCGCTCATGGGTGCACGCCCGATGCAGCGCCTGATCCAGGACACGATACGTCGCGCGCTGGCAGACGAGCTGCTGTTCGGCCGCCTGATCGACGGCGGTCGACTGACGGTAGACATGGACGTCACCAAGGACGACAAGGGTGTCGAGTCCGGCGAGGTCAAGCTGGATATTCAGCCGCTGCCTAAGAAAGAGGGCAAGGCCAAGCCTGAACCCGAGCAGGCCACTGCCGACTGAAACACTCAAACCTTAGAAGGCCCGCTGAACCCGTTTCGGCGGGCTTTTCTTTTTGGGAACGCGTCAGACCTTTAGATGGGCCCTGTCGGATTAAACACGACGATGTCCGCGCCGCTTTGCCAGGGCGGGTATTTGTGCATCACGCTGTCAAACAGAGCGCTGTTCAAGATGGCGTTGAGCCAGTTGCGAAGGCCAGGCCAGTCTTGTGCCTCAAACCAGTCGGTATCGGTCTGGGCGAACTGCCGCACAAAAGGCGCAATGGCCATGTCGGCCAGCCCGGCTTTGGTACCGAAAAGCCAGCCCGTCCCGGCCAGTTGCTGCGCCAGACCACTCAACCAGCGGGCTGCCGCACTGCGGTGCGCCAGCGGGTCAGGGTCTGCGTAGCGGCCCGGGTATTTGTAGCGGTCCAGATGCTGCTTGAAGGTCTGCTCGCAGTCCTCAATGATTGCCAGAACTTGCGCCGCCTGCGGCGCCTGAGGCAACCACTCCCCGGGGTCACTGTGGCCAAGGGCCCAGCGCATGATGTCCAGGCTTTGGTCTATCACCTCGCCATTTGCTAACACCAGCACAGGCACACTGGCTTTGGGCGACGCGGCCAGCAGTTCGGCCGGCTTGGCTTTGAGCACGACCTCCCGCAGTTCGCAGATTTGGCCGCTGACAGCCAGTGCCAGCCTGGCCCGCATGGCGTAAGGACAGCGGCGAAAAGAGTAAAAAACCGGAAGCGCGCCTGGCATCTTCAAGCTTTTCCATCCCGCGCAGCCAGGCCGCGCTTGACGCCGATGTGCCGCTCATTGCGTTGCTGCGCAAAGGCGATCTGCCGCTGGCGCTCCCGAAAGCCCTCTTTTTGCGCCTCACTGGTTTTGTCGTGGCAGCCCGGACAACTCACACCTTGCACATATTGCGGCGAGAGCTTGTCCTCGGCACTGACCGGGTCGCGGCAGGACCGGCACAGATCAAAGTGGCCTGGCTGCAGCTGGTGGTCTACCGAGACGCGCTCGTCAAACACAAAGCACTCGCCGCGCCAGCTGCTTTGCGTTTGCGGCACGGTTTCCAGGTACTTCAAAATGCCGCCCTCGAGGTGGTACACCTCCTCAAATCCCATGGTGCGCATGAACGCAGTTGATTTTTCACAGCGTATGCCGCCTGTGCAAAACATGGCGACTTTGGGCTTTTTGCCGTTTTTTGTTTGCAGGCAGCCGTTCGGGCCCATTTCTTTTTCGACCCATTGAGGCAGCTCTGAAAAGCTGGTGGTGGCCGGGTTGATGGCGCCTTCAAAGCTGCCGATGGCGACTTCGTAGTCGTTGCGGGTGTCGATCAGGACGACCTCGGGGTTTTGGATCAAGGCGTTCCAGTCCTGGGGTTTGACGTACTGGCCAGCCATTTTGTTGGGATTGATGCCTTCAACGCCCAGGGTGACTATTTCGCGCTTGATTCGCACTTTCATGCGGTAAAAAGGCGCTTTGCTGCAGACGGCCTCTTTGTGCTCCAGGTCGGCCAGCCGAGGGTCTGTGCGCAAATGCGCCAGCACCGTCCGCACGCCGGCCGGCGGGCCGGCAATGGTGCCGTTGATGCCTTCTGGCGCCAACAGCAGCGTGCCCCGAACATCGTGGGTTTCGCAAAAGGCCTGCAAGGGCGCTTGCAGCTGCGCAAAGTCGGGCAGATCGACAAATTTGTAAAGAGCGGCAGTCAGGAATTCGGACATGGTCTGGGTGAGCCTTAGCGGCAGGTGCCGGTTGTGCCCGTCAATTGCAAGAGACTATTTTCGCTCAGGCCCAGAGCAGCTCATTTGCGATGGATCAAGCCAAGCCCAAGCCAGGCAGCAAGTTAACTTACTGCGTCCCGAAAATACGGTCCCCTGCGTCGCCCAGCCCCGGCAGGATGTAGCCGTGTTCATTGAGCTGGCGGTCAATGGCGGCGGTAAAAATCGGCACATCCGGGTGGGCTTTTTGCAGGGCGGCAATACCTTCGGGGCAGGTCAGCAGGCACACAAACTTGATGGACCTGGGCTTGAGTTGCTTGAGCCGCGTGATAGCCGCCGCGGCTGAATTGCCTGTGGCCAGCATCGGGTCCACCACCAACACATCGCGCGCTTGCATGTCCTGGGGCATTTTGAAGTAGTACTCCACAGCCTGCAGGGTTTGGGGGTCACGGTACAGCCCGATATGACCGACCCGGGCGCCAGGCACCACACTGAGCATGCCTTCTAAGATACCGTTACCAGCCCGCAGAATCGACACAAAAACCAGTTTTTTACCGTCAATCATGGGCGCTTGCATGGCCTCGAGCGGGGTGTCGATGTCAACCAGCTGCACCGGCATGTCGCGCGTGACCTCATAGGCCATCAGCATGCTCACCTCATTGAGCAAGGTACGAAAGGTGCTGGTGCTGGCGTCTTTGCGGCGCATCAGTGTGAGCTTGTGTTGCACCAGCGGATGCGTGATAACGGTTACCCCGGTGCTGGCTACTGAGGGGTTTGCTGTGGGTTGAGGGTTCATGGTGTCACTCTGCCTGATACTGGTTTCTGGCGTGTTTCAATTATCTTTTGCTCAATGTTCCGGCATGCTGTGGGCGAAAAGTAAAATGCGCTCCAGATTAAATCAATTCTCCCCTTCCAGAAGGACTTCCCGTGGCCGGACACAGTAAATGGGCGAATATTCAACACCGCAAGGGCCGGCAGGACGAAAAACGTCAGCGCATCTGGACCCGGGTCATGCGCGAGATCATGGTCGCAGCCCGCATGGCAGGCGGTGATTTGGGCACCAACCCGCGTCTGCGACTGGCCGTTGACAAGGCCAAGGCGGCCAATATGCCTGCTGAAAACGTCAAATACGGCATCGCCAAGGCCACCGGTAGCCTGGAGGGCGTGCAGTACGAAGAAGTGCGCTACGAAGGCTACGGCATCGGTGGCGCGGCCATCATCGTCGACTGCATGACCGACAACCGCGTGCGCACCGTGGCCGAGGTGCGCCATGCTTTTTCAAAGCACGGCGGAAACATGGGCACGGAAGGCTCTGTAGCCTTTCAATTCAAGCATTGCGGGCAGTTGATTTTTGCGCCCGGCGTGAGTGAAGAAAAAGTCATGGAAGTCGCCCTTGAAGCCGGTGCTGACGACGTCATCACGGACGATGAAGGCGCCATCGAGGTGCTCACGCCCTATACAGACTTTGAGAAAGTCAGAAACGCGCTGAGTGCCGCCGGTCTGACGCCGGAAATGGCTGAAGTCACCATGCGCGCTGACAACATGATTGATCTGGCGGGCGACGATGCCGCCAAAATGCAAAGATTGCTTGACATTCTCGAAGACCTGGACGACACCCAGGACGTCTTTCATAACGCAGCCATTTCTCTTGGATGACCGGCTGCACGGCGCCCGTGTGATCGGGCAGCACACTACATTGAAAGCAATGAAATGAAAGTTTTGGTTGTCGGCGGCGGTGGACGCGAACATGCGCTGGCCTGGAAAATGGCCCAGTCCCCCAAAGTCCAGGCGGTTTATGTGGCTCCCGGCAATGGCGGCACGGCGCTCGACAGCCGGCTTGAAAACATCGCCATCACCGACGTGCAGGCTTTGCGCAGCTGGGCTCAGACAGAAAAAATTGCCTTGACGGTGGTCGGCCCCGAGCAGCCCTTGGCCGCCGGCATCGTGGACGAATTCCGGGCTCACGGCCTGCGGGTGTTCGGTCCCACCCGGGCTGCGGCGCAGCTGGAGAGTTCCAAGGCTTTTTCCAAGGCCTTCATGAAGCGTCACCGCATTCCAACGGCGGATTACGAAACCTTCAGCGACCCGCTGTCCGCGCACGCTTATGTCGAGCGAAAAGGCGCGCCCATTGTGGTCAAGGCGGACGGTCTGGCTGCCGGCAAGGGCGTGGTGGTGGCCATGTCGCTGGCCGAGGCGCATGAGGCGATTGACTTCATGCTGGCCCCTGAGACCGGCGCCAACCCCTTGGGCGTCACGCACAATGAGGGCGGCGCTCGCGTTGTCATTGAAGAATTTTTACAAGGCGAAGAGGCCAGCTTCATCGTCATGTGCGACGGTAAAAACGTCACGGCGCTGGCCACCAGCCAGGACCACAAGCGACTGCTTGACGGTGACGCCGGCCCCAACACCGGTGGCATGGGCGCTTACTCTCCGGCCCCGGTGGTCACACCGCAAGTCCATGCCCGTGCGATGCGCGAGATCATTTTGCCCACTATCAAAGGCATGGCCCAAGATGGCATTCCTTTCACTGGTTTTTTGTACGCCGGCCTCATGATTGATGCTCAGGGACAGCCCAAAACACTGGAATTCAACTGCCGCATGGGTGACCCCGAGACCCAGCCGATCATGATGCGCTTGAAGTCTGATTTGTTTGACGTGATGATGGCTGCGACCTCGGGCCAGCTAGATCAGATCGAATTGGATTGGGACCGCCGCCCCGCTTTGGGTGTGGTGATGGCGGCGCATGGCTACCCGCTGAACCCGCGCAAGGGCGACCTCGTCACGGGCCTGCCGTCCTTAGACAGTTTGAAGCAGGCCGATGCCATGGTTTTTCATGCCGGCACCGTGACGCCGCCGTCTGGGCAGGGCGGCAAAGGGGAGGTGCTGAGCGCAGGAGGCCGCGTGCTGTGCGTGACCGCGCTGGGGCACACGGTCAAGGAAGCCCAGAAGCGTGCGTATGAAATCGCCGACGTCATCGCTTTTGCGGGCGCGCAGTTCCGCACTGACATTGGCTTTAGGGCCATCAAATCCTGATGCTCGAAAACTCTTCTGTACGCACCGGCCTTGTAAAGATAGACCAGACCATGCCGGTTCAGTTTCAGGGCAGCCGTATCGCCTGGGAGCTGCTGCACTGGATGGGCTGGAAAATCGACTTTCAGGGCTTGCCTGCCTTGCAAGGCGTGGCGATCCTGTACCCGCACACCTCCAACTGGGATTTCCCGGTGGCCATGCTCCTCAAATCAGCCATGGGCATTGAGGTGAAATTCTGGGCCAAAGATTCTCTGTTTACCATCCCCGTATTCGGCCGCTGGTTGCGCTGGCTGGGTGGTGTTCCGCTCATGCGCAAGGCAGCTTCGGGCGTGGTCGCGCAAATGGTGGCCTTGATCCAACGCAAAAAAGCGGAGTCAAGTTATTTCTGGCTAGCCTTGTCGCCGGAAGGAACGCGCAGTTACCAGCCGGGTTGGCGCAGCGGTTTTTACCGTGTCGCATGGGAAGCTGGCGTACCTTTGGCTCTGGCTTCGCTCGATTATTCGAAAAAAACCCTGGTGCTCAGGCACTATATGCAATTGAGCGGTGACACTGTGCAAGACATGCAAGACATTGCGCTCGTCTACGAAGGTGTACGCGGCTACAGACCCGGGCAGGCTGCGCCCATCCAACTCTTGGAGCAGGAGAAAAAATCATGAACAAAATCTCTGCGCAAGCCGGCCGGCTTTTTTTGCTGGGTTTGCAAGAGCGCATCACTTCTGCCGTAGCGGCTTTAGATGGCAGCAGTTTTGTGGCTGATGCCTGGGAAAAAGCACCCGGCGAGCCGCTCCAAGGCAATGGCCTGACGCAAATTCTCGAGCAGGGCAAGGTGTTCGAGCGTGCCGGTTGTGGTTTTTCGCATGTGCGCGGCGCTTCATTGCCACCCTCGGCCACCCAGCACCGCCCCGAGTTAGCAGGCGCCCCCTTTGAAGCCATGGGCGTTTCCCTGGTTTTCCATCCGCGCAACCCTTATGTGCCAACGGTTCACATGAATGTGCGCATGATCGCTGCCACGCCGGCTTCCGGGGAGCTGGTTTGCTGGTTCGGCGGTGGCATGGACCTCACGCCTTATTACGCCTTTGAAGAAGACGCTGTGCATTTTCACCAGGTCTGCAAGGACGCTTTGGCGCCTTACGGCGAAGACAAGTACCCGCGCTTTAA
>CANIDW010000098.1 GCA_947466165.1 Comamonadaceae bacterium
CCAAAAATCGTGTCCTGAAAATCCGTGAGTTTGTGGTCGGGCGATTCAAAATCGTTCATCGCCATGCGTATCCAGACCTCACAGCTCTCCGGCGACACCGGGCAGACAAACAAGGCGATCGACTCGCGCAAGTCGGCAATCGCCGCACTGCCGGCCTCGGGCACCTTGGTCAGCACGGCGGTGTAGGGGCCTATCACTTCGTAGCTGTACTCGACCATGGCGCTGGCAGTGGCATGCACCGACGAGCGCGGCTGCACCGCCTTGCAACCGGTGGCCAGCACGCCGGTGGGTGTCATCTGCACCTCGTAAGCGGGCACGCTGGTGGCGTCGCGGCTGCCCAGCCAGCCTTCGTGCACAAAACCGAAATGCGCCAAATCCAGAAAATTCTCCACCACGCGCGGCGCACTGCTGTTCACCAGGTAGGGTCCGCAATTGACTTTGCGCAGCCGCTCGTCAGCCTCTGCGGCAAACACCGGCAGGGCCTGCTCACCGGGGGCCAGCCGCACCCAGACCAGGCCGTAGGCTTCACGCGCCTCATGGGTGCAGGCGCGGTGGCCGGCCGGCGGCGTGAAGCCCGGTAAAGCCGGAATCCCGCGGCATTGACCGGCGCCGTCGAACTGCCAGCCGTGGTAAGCGCACTCCAGCTGCCCATCTTGCACGCGGCCCAAGGACAGCTTGGCGCCGCGGTGCGGGCAGCGGTCAGCCCAGGCCTGAAAGCGGCCTTCCGGCGTTTGCCAGATCACCACTTCTTCTTGAAGCAGCAGCACCGCCTTGGGAGAGCCGGCCAGGTCAACGGCCTTGCCGACAGGGTGCCACAGTGTTTTCTCGATCATGAAGTTTCCACAACAAAACAAGCACTCAAAGAAAAA
The DNA here is from genome assembly GCA_947466165.1 of Comamonadaceae bacterium. Taxonomy (GTDB): domain Bacteria; phylum Pseudomonadota; class Gammaproteobacteria; order Burkholderiales; family Burkholderiaceae_C; genus Polaromonas. The sequence goes on from CANIDW010000098.1 coordinate 870, forward strand.
GGGGCTGCCTGAGAGCTGCGCAAACGCCGCTATTCAAGCAACCCCTTGTGCCGTGACGCTCGCCTAAACGTGCGTCACGTGTGCCATCCGCTTACTTGCCGGAAGGGATCTTGCCTTCAACGCCCTTGACGTAGAAGTCAATCTTGCCGCGCCAGTCGTCATCTGCCGCGGTGCCCTTGGCCAGACGCTCTTTGCCGGTGCTGTCCTTGATCGGGCCGGTGAAGACTTCGAAGGTACCGGCTTTCATGCCCGCCTTGATTTCGTCCACCTTGGCCTTGATGTCTGCAGGCACCACCTCAGCGATCTTGATCAGGTCATTCTGGCCTTCAGCCACGCCCCAACGGGTGACGGTGTTGCCCTTCCAGGAACCGTCCATGACTTCCTTGATCGACTTCTTGTAGTAGTTGCCCCAGTCTGCGATGGCCGAACCCAGGTGGGCCTTGCCGCCGAAAGCGCTCATGTCCGAGTCCCAGCCGAAAGCGTACTTGCCGGCCTTGTCAGCGGTTTGCAGCACAGCGGTGGAGTCGGTGTTTTGCAGCAGAACGTCAGCGCCGCCGTTGATCAGCGTTTGTGCAGCTTCAGACTCTTTCGGTGGATCAAACCAGGTGCTGACCCAGACCACTTTGGTCTTGATCTTGGGGTTGACCGCCTGAGCGCCCAAGGTGAAAGCGTTGATGTTGCGCAGCACTTCAGGAATCGGGAAAGAACCGACAAAGCCCAGGGTGTTTGTCTTGGTCATCTTGCCGGCGATCATGCCTGCCAGGTAGGTGTCCTGGTAGAAGCGGGCGTCATAGACGCGCATGTTGTCAGCCGTTTTGTAGCCGGTGGCGTGCTCAAACTTGATGTCCGGAAAGTCCTTGGCAACCTTGAGCATGGGCTCCATGTAGCCAAAGCTGGTAGCGAAAATGATCTTGTTGCCTTGCTGAGCCAGGTCACGGATCACGCGCTCGGCATCAGGGCCTTCAGGCACTTTCTCAACAAAGGTGGTCTTGATCTTGTCGCCGTACTCGGCCTCAACAGCCTTGCGACCCAGGTCATGCGCAAAAGTCCAGCCGGCATCGCCAACCGGACCCACATACACCCAGGCAGCCTTAAGGGGCTCAGCCTTGGGAGCCGCCGCCGCAGGAGCAGGCGGGGCTTCTTTTTTGCCACAGCCCACCAGCGCGACTGACAAAGTGCCAACCGCAGCCAGCGCGAGCAATGATCGCTTGGAAAAAAATTTCATCATGAGTCCTTCATAAAAAATGCAAAAGCAGCTTCAAAAAAACGAATTCAACTCAAGCACCCGGGTGAAAGGGTTTGCCCATTGAAGCCGGCATGTTACGCCGTATCCAGCCCGGATTTCGCGAAATCAGTACCAACACCACAACTGTAGCAAGGTAGGGCAGCATGCTCATGATGGGCGCCGGAACGTCCACGCCCATGCCTTGCAGCTGCAATTGCAGCATGGTCACACCGCCAAACAGATAAGCACCAAGCAATAGCCGTACCGGGCGCCAGGTGGCAAACACCGTGAGCGCCAGCGCAATCCAGCCGCGTCCGGCCACCATGCCCTCCACCCACAGGGGTGCATACACCACGCTCAGGTAAGCGCCCGCCACGCCGCACAGGGCGCCGCCGGCCATGACGCAGGCCATGCGCATCAGGCGCACCCGGTAGCCCAGGCCATGCGCCGACTCGGGGCTTTCACCCACACTACGAAGCACCAAACCAGTGCGCGTGCGCCCGAAAAACCAGGCAATCGCCAAAGCGGCCAAGAAAGTGAGGTAAACCATGGGGTGCTGCTTGAACAAAGCCGGCCCGACAAAAGGCAGCTCGCTCAGGCCCGGCACGGCGTAATTCAGCTGGATGTCGAGCTTTTTGCCCACATAAGCCACGCCGACAAAGGCCGAAAAGCCGCCGCCGAACAAGCTGATGGCCAGGCCGGTGGCGTACTGGTTGGTGTTGAGCCAGATCACCAGCAAACCGAACAGGGCCGCACCCAGCGCGCCGGCCACCGCACCCGCGGCAAAAGCCAGCCAGGGGTTGCCGGTGTGAAAGCCCACGGCAAAGCCCACCACGGCGGCCATCAGCATCATGCCTTCGGCGCCCAGGTTGACCACACCGACTTTTTCATTGATCAGCAAACCCAGACCGGCCAGCGCCAGTGGCGTGCCGGCCGACAAGGTGGCTGCGATCAGCAGGGCCAATTCATTCATGCGCCCACCTTTCTGCGGATGCGGTAATTGATCAGGGTGTCGCAAGCCAGCAGCGAGAACAAGAGCACGCCCTGAAAGATGCCCGTCAAGGCCGACGGCAAGCCGATGCGCGACTGCGCCAGCTCGCCGCCAATCAGGAACATGCTGAGCAAGACACTGGCCACCACACAACCCACCGGGTGCAGGCGCCCGACAAAGGCCACGATGATGGCGGTAAAACCGTAACCGGTTGAGGCATGCGGAATGAGCTGGCCCATCGGCCCGGTCACTTCAAAAGCGCCGGCCATGCCGGCAAAAGCGCCCGACACCAGCATCGAAGACCACAACGCCGAGCGCGCTGAAAAGCCCGCGTAGCGCGCCGCCGCCGGCGCCAGGCCGCCGACCTGCAACTGGTAACCCCGGTAAGTGCGGGCCATGAACAGCCACACGGCCACCACCAGCACCAACGCCACCACCGTGCCCCAGTGCAAGCGGTAGCCGGCCAGCATGCGCGGCATGCCCATGTCAAAGTTAACAGTCTGCGGAAAGTTAAAACCCATCGGGTCTTTCCAGGGGCCGAACACCAGGTAACTCAAAAAATGATTGGCCACATACACCAGCATCAGACTGACCAAGATTTCACTGGCGTTAAAGCGGTCACGCAGCAGCGCTGTGATGCTCGCCCAGAAGGCGCCGCCCAGCATGCCCGCCAGCGCAGCCAGCGGCATGAAAGCCCAGTTGCTCATGCCGACTTTGTTCATGGTGAACCACATCGCCAGGCCGCCGGCCGCGATGCCGCCCATCAGGTACTGGCCCTCTGCGCCTATGTTCCAAACATTGCTGCGGTAGCACAGCGCCAGCCCCAGCGCACACAGCACCAGCGAGGTCGACTTGAGCGCCAGCTCGCTGAGCGCGCGCGCACCGTTCCAGGGCTCTATCAAAAACACCTGCAGGCCGCGCACCGGGTCTGCGCCCAGGGCGACAAACATCACAAAGGCCACCACCACCGTCATGACCAGTGCGATCACGGGCGAGGCGTAGCTCATGGCGCGCGAAGGCGCGGGCCGGGCTTCAAGCCGCCACATGTGCGTCTCCGGTTGCGGCTGCCTGCCAGAGGCCACTCATCCAGGCGCCCACCAGCTCCACAGTGGCTTGCTGCGTTGCAATGGACGGCGACAAGCGGCCTTGCGCCATCACGTGCAGGCGGTCACAGATTTCAAACAATTCGTCCAGCTCCTCACTGACCACCAGCACCGCACAGCCCGCGTCGCGCAGCGCCAGGATTTCGGCGCGAATTTGCGCCGCCGCGCCCACGTCCACGCCCCAGGTCGGCTGCGAGACGATCAAGAGCTTGGGCTTGGCCGCGATCTCACGGCCGACAATGAATTTTTGCAGGTTGCCACCCGACAGTGACTTGGCCACCGCCTGCGGCCCGCCGGCCTTGACATTGAAGCGGGCAATGACGCCGGCCGCCTGCGCCTGCAAGGCGTTTAAGTCGAGCCAACCGCCACGGCTCACGTGCTCGGTGCGCGTCAGCAAGAGGTTGTGCGCCAGACTCATGGTGGGCACAGCGCCGCGGCCCAGCCGCTCTTCAGGCACAAAATGCAGGCCCAGAACGCGCCGGCGCTGCGGCGCCAAAGCGCCCGCCGGCTGGCCGTCAATCAGCACCATGGCCGGGGCTGCCCGCACGTCTTCGCCAGACAGCGCATACAACAACTCGCGCTGGCCGTTTCCCGACACGCCGGCAATGCCCACCACCTCGCCGGCACAAACCTGCAAGTCAATGCCGTTCAGGTCCACGCCGAACTGGTCCAGCCGAGCCAGGCTCAAAGCCTGCACTTGCAGCAGCGGCCGGCCGGTCTGGCCGGGCCGGTGCTCAAGCTGCTGCGGCTCGGCGCCAATCATCAGCCGCGACAGCGAAGCATTGCTTTCTTGCGTCGGGTTGCAAACGCCGGTGACCTTGCCGCCGCGCAGCACCGTGCAGGCGGTGCACAGCGCACGGATTTCGTGCAGCTTGTGGCTGATGTAGAGAATGCTGCAGCCCTCAGCAGCCAACTTGCGCAGCACCACAAAGAGCTTATCCACCGCCTGCGGCGTCAGCACCGAGGTCGGCTCGTCCAGGATCAGCAGGCGCGGTTGGGTCAGCAAGGCACGGATGATCTCAACGCGCTGCATTTCGCCCACGCTCAGCGTGTGCACCGGCCGCGCCGGGTCAATGTCCAACCCGTATTCAGAAGCCTTGGCCGTGATGCTTTGCGTCACCTCGGCCAGCGTCAGCTGCTTGTCCAGGCCCAACCAGACGTTTTCTGCCACCGTGATGCTGTCAAACAAATTGAAATGCTGAAACACCATGCTGATGCCCAGCGCCCTGGCCTCTTGCGGGTTGCGGATGCTCACCGGCACGCCATCGACCCAGATGCTGCCGGCGTCGGGCTTGACCGAGCCGTAGATGATCTTCATCAGCGTGGACTTACCGGCGCCGTTTTCGCCCAGCACGGCATGAATTTCACCGGGCTGCACAGTGAGAGAGACCTCGCTGTTGGCCACCACCGCCGGGTAACGCTTGGTGATGCCGCTGAGCACCAGGCGGGCGCTGGCAGGCGGCGCGGCATGCAAAATGCTGTTTGTCGCTTCAGTCATGCGCAGGCCGGCAAATTGAGGCAACATGGCAGAGCCCCATGAAACGGGGGCCCGATGTGTCTGAAAGCGTCTGATATTTCATGTCTGTTCAACCATGCAACTAATGTGCCGATGCTTATGCCCCAGCCTGTGAGTCAAACCATTCAGTTCATCCGGCGCGGCGAGGTGGTGACGCTGAGCAATGTACCACCCACCCGCACCCTGCTGGAGCTGCTGCGCGAAGACCTGGGCTGCACCGGTACCAAAGAAGGCTGCGGCGAAGGCGACTGCGGCGCCTGCACAGTGGTTCTGGGCGAGGCCCAAGGTGGTGCGCTGAGCTTCAAGGCCGTTAACAGCTGCATCCGCATGGCCCATTCAGTGAACGGGCTGGCGCTGTGGACGGTGGAAGACTTAACGGCCGACCCGCTGCTGCAAGGCGGGGCCGCCGGCGCGCTGCATCCGGCGCAAGAGGCGATGGTGCAGTGCCACGGCTCGCAATGCGGCTTTTGCACGCCCGGCTTTGTCATGAGCC
>CANIDW010000099.1 GCA_947466165.1 Comamonadaceae bacterium
GAAAAACTCGCCCAGGCCGACTTCAATGTGGTGCTCTATCCCGAAATTGCGTTGAGCACAGCGCAATGGCTCAAGCGCCAGTACCAGCAACCGTACACCAAGACCGTACCGCTGGGCTTGAAAGCCACCCAGGACTTTATTGCCGAAGTTTGCGGCCTGGCCGGCGTTCCGCTCCCTGCTGCTGAAGAAATGACTACTCGTGCCCGCTGGTACGCCCAGTCGGTGGACTCGACTTACCTTACCGGCAAACGCGTTTACCTGTTTGGCGATGCCACACATGTGATCGCAGCCGCCCGGATTGCCAGCGAAGAAATGGGCTTTGAAGTTGTTGGCATGGGAACCTACAGCCGCGAATTCGGAAGAGATGTCCGGGACTGCGCCAAAACCTATGGCATAGAAGCGCTGATCAGCGACGACTATTTGGAAGTCGAAGCCCAGATCCAAAGTTTGCAACCTGAACTTATTTTGGGCACGCAAATGGAGCGCCATATCGCCAAGCGACACGGCATCCCTTGTGCAGTGATTTCGGCACCGGTTCATGTGCAGGATTTCCCGGCACGCTATGCACCGCAAATGGGTTTTGAAGGCGCCAATGTCATTTTTGACACCTGGGTGCACCCCCTCATGATGGGCTTGGAAGAGCACTTGTTGGGCATGTTCCGGCAGGATTTTGAATTCCATGCAGGCGCCACACCCTCGCACCTGGGCGGCAGCCGCCCGGCAGAAAGTCAAGTGACTGCTGCCATGCCACTGCCCGAAGCATCCAACCAAGCCAGCTGGAGCATTGAAGCGCAAAAGGAGCTGGGGAAAATCCCTTTCTTTGTCAGGGGCAAAGCCAAACGCAATACCGAGAAATACGCGCTGGACCAAGGCGTATCAACGATCACAGTGGACACACTCTACGATGCCAAAGCTCACTTCAGCCGCTAAGCGTCCTGCGCAGGCTCAGCCGCCCATGCGGGTGGTCCTGCTCACGATGGACACGCATCTGTCGAGCGCCGCCAACAGGTCAGCTACGCTACTGGCACAAAAATTACCCGGACTGCAGTTCAAAATGCATGCCGCCAGTGAATACAGGGCCAGCGATGAGGCTCTGAGCAAATGCGTGCAGGATATAGAGCGCGCAGACCTGGTCATCGTGACCATGCTGTTCATGGAAGACCACTATTTGCCCGTGATAGATGCACTCACGGCCAAACGCCATCACTGCGATGCCATGGTTTGCATCATGTCTGCACCGCCCGTCATGCAACTCACGCGCATGGGCAAGTTCAGCATGGGCGGTCAATCATCGGGCCTGATGAGCCTGCTCAAGAAGTTGCGCCCTAAGGCCAAAGAAACATCAGACAACAAATCACCCAGTAAATCTGAGGGCGCAAAGCAAATGGCCATGCTCAGACGCATCCCTAAGCTGCTGCGCTTTATTCCAGGCACGGCGCAAGATCTGCGGATTTTCTTTTTGACCATGCGCTATTGGCTGGCCGGCTCAGAGCAGAACATGGCCAACATGGTGGTGACCTTGGTCAACCGTTATGCCGATGGCGCCCGGCAAGGCTACCGTCAAGTGATGGAAGCCCAAGAGCCGGTTGAGTATCCCGAAGTGGGCCTTTACCACCCCAAGATGAAAGTGAAAATAAGCGATTCACTTGAGAATTTACCCAAAGACCTTGAAGGTCAACCCGCTGTGGGTCTGCTGCTTCTGCGCTCTTATTTGCTGGCTGGCAACGCACTTCATTACGATGCAGTGATTACGGCCTTAGAGGCACGCGGTTTGCGCGTGATACCGGCTTTTGCAAGTGGTCTGGATTCTCGTCCCGCGATTGAAAACTTCTTCATGAAAGATGGCAAAAGCCGCGTGGACGCTTTGGTGTCCCTGACCGGTTTTTCCCTGGTTGGCGGACCTGCTTACAACGACGCCAAGGCAGCCGAAGAAATTCTGGCCAAGCTCGATGTACCGTACATTGCGGCGCACCCGGTGGAGTTCCAATCTCTGGACCAATGGGGCGGCTCACAGCGTGGCTTGTTGCCGGTGGAAAGCACCATCATGGTCGCCATTCCCGAGTTGGATGGCTCCACCATACCCATGGTCTATGGCGGCCGTCCAGGCGCTGCGGGCACCAGCTGCACGGGCTGCGAAAGAAATTGCACGTTCACACAAGAGCATCAAACGCAGGATATGTTCACCTGCGCTGAGCGCACAGACATGCTGTCCAAGCGGGTCAAAAAATTAATACAGATGCGCTTGAAAAAACGAAGCGAAAGAAAAATTGCACTGGTGATCTTCAACTTCCCGCCCAACAGCGGCAACGTTGGGACTGCGGCCTATCTTTCTGTCTTCGAGTCCCTTTTCAATACCTTGAAAACGCTCGCCAATGAGGGCTATGACGTCGAGGTGCCTGCAAACGCGGACGATCTTCGTGATCGCGTGCTCAATGGCAACCGCGAAACCTATGGCGCAGACGCCAACGTTCACCACATCATTTCAACCTCAGAGCACATCCAGAATGAGCCTTGGCTACAACAAATTGAAGCGCAATGGGGCCCCGCACCCGGCAATCAACTGACCAACGGACGGGGCATGTTTGTACAGGGCGTGCAGTTTGGACAAGCACTGGTTTGCATCCAACCCGGGTTTGGCTACGAAGGTGACCCGATGCGCCTGCTGTTCGAAGCAGGGTTTGCACCCACGCACGCCTTCAGCGCTTTCTATCGCTACCTGCGCACCGGCTTCAATGCTGACGCCGTGCTGCACTTCGGAACGCATGGCGCACTCGAATTCATGCCGGGCAAGCAAGCCGGTTTGTCGGGCAACTGCTGGCCAGACCGACTGATACAAGACTTGCCGAACCTGTATTTCTACGCGTCCAACAATCCTTCAGAAGGCACGATTGCCAAGCGCCGCGGCAGCGCCACCTTGTTGAGCTATTTGCCGCCTACTTTTGCTGAATCAGGCCTGTACAAAGGGCTGCTGGATTTGAAGCAGACACTGGACCGCTGGCGCGCACAGGACGATGAGATCAGCGAAGAGCGCAGTGACTTGGCCGTCATGATTCATCAGCAAGCCCGTGAACTGGAATTGCGCGTCCCGGAACAAATTGAAGCACAAGCCAAGTTGGTTGAGCCTTGGATCACCGACTTGATTGATCAACTGCTGGAGCTGGAGTACGCCTTGATTCCAGAGGGCTTGCACGTCATCGGGCAGCTGCCCACGCGCGACCAACGCCTTACCACCTTGAAAGCCATGTCGATGGCCATGGGCATCGAGGAGCCAGGTTTGCTGGAGAAACTTGTAGATGGCGCCAGCGAAGAATCTTTGAACCGCCATGCCAAACACCTCAATGACGCACAAAAAGTATCCTTGCACCAATTGGTGGAATCCAACCTGCTCTTGAGCCAGGAAAGCGAACTCAACGGCCTGCTGCGCGCCCTCGATGGTCGTTACGCCCTGCCGGCACCGGGCGGTGATCTGCTGCACAACCCTGATGTGTTGCCCACAGGCCGCAATTTGCACGGACTGGACCCCTTCAAACTGCCTACCGCCTTTGCGGTGCGCGATGGTCAAAAGCAAGCCGCCAAGTTGCTGGAGCGATACGCGCAAGACGGCTCGGGTGTGCCGGAATCCATCGCCATGGTTTTGTGGGGCACCGACAACCTCAAAACCGAGGGTGGCCCGATGTCACAAGCCTTGGCTTTGATGGGTGTGACGCCAAGGTTTGACACCTACGGCCGGCTCGCGGGCGCCGAATTGGTACCTCTGGATGTGCTCAAACGCCCGCGCATTGACGTGGTGATCACCCTGTCCGGCATCTTCCGCGATTTGCTGCCAATGCAAATCAAGCTTCTGGCAGAAGCCAGCTTTCTGGCTGCCAGTGCAGATGAAGCGCCTGAAATGAACTTCATCCGCAAGCATGCCCTGGCCTACATGGCTGAGCATGGCGGCGATATGGAATCTGCCTCGCTGCGCGTTTTCGGCAACACAGAAGGCGCCTACGGCTCCAACGTCAACATGCTGGTGGACAGCTCTGCATGGCAAAAAGAAGATGAACTGGGCGACGCATTCACTTCGCGCAAGGGCTTTGCGTATGGCCGTGAAGGCAAACCTGTGCGCAATAACCAGTTGCTCAAGAGCGTGCTGGCCGATGTGTCACTGACGTACCAGAACCTGGACTCGGTCGAGCTGGGCGTCACCAGCATCGACACCTACTTTGACACGCTAGGCGGTATCAGCAGAGCGGTTTTACAAGCCAAGCACGACCGCGATGGCGACGCAGCCACTGCACCGCCTGTCTACATCGTGGACCAGACGCAAGGTGATGGTGTTGTGCGCAGTCTCACGGAGCAAGTTGCGCTGGAAACCCGAACCCGCATGCTCAACCCCAAATGGCATGAGGGCATGCTGCAACACGGCTACGAAGGTGTTCGTCAGATTGAAGTTCATCTGACCAACACCATGGGCTGGTCTGCCACAACAGGCCAGGTTCAACCTTGGGTTTATCAGCAATTGGCTCAAACCTTTGTGCTGGATCCGGCCATGCGCGAACGGCTGGCTGAACTCAACCCGACATCTTCGGCCAAGCTGGCCAACCGATTGATTGAAGCTTCTCGTCGCGAGTATTGGAAACCCGATGCTGAGACATTAAATGCCTTGCTGCGCGCCGGCGAGGAACTGGAAGATCGCCTTGAAGGCATCCAAGAAGGGCAAGCAGCATGATTGAGACCACCAGCATCCCTGTGAAAAGTATCCAACGCGCTTCACGCGAAGATGGCGAAGGCAGTGTGCAATGCCAACTGGATCCGAATGTGAAAATCGGTAACGCCAAAGTCTTTGCGGTCTATGGCAAAGGCGGCATTGGCAAAAGCACCACCTCATCTAATTTGTCGGCTGCATTTTCCAAAATGGGAAAACGTGTGCTGCAAATCGGCTGTGACCCCAAGCACGACAGCACCTTCACGCTGACTAAAAAAATGCTGCCCACAGTCATTGATGTGCTTGAAACTGTGGACTTTCATGCCGAAGAACTTCGGGTTGAAGACTTTGTTTTTGAAGGCTATAACGGTGTGATGTGCGTTGAAGCCGGTGGGCCGCCTGCCGGCACAGGCTGCGGTGGTTATGTGGTGGGTCAAACCGTCAAACTGCTCAAAGAGCATCACCTTCTGGAAGACACCGATGTGGTGATTTTTGATGTGCTCGGCGACGTGGTCTGCGGAGGCTTTGCAGCGCCCTTGCAGCACGCCGACCGCGCCATGATCGTCACAGCCAACGATTTCGACTCTATCTTTGCCATGAACCGGATTGTGCAAGCCATAGGCGCCAAGGCAAAAAATTACAACGTGCGTCTGGGTGGCGTGATCGCCAATCGCAGCGCTGCCACAGACCAGATAGACAAATACAACGATCGCATTGGCCTGAAACTGGCCGCTCACTTCCCGGACCTGGATGTGATTCGCCGCAGCCGTTTAAAAAAATCAACGCTCTTTGAGATGGAGTACTCGCCTGAGTTAGAAGCTGTACAAAAAGAATACATGCGCCTGGCAGCGAGCATGTGGTTGGGTGGTGAGGGCTACTCTGCAGTTCCCATGAAAGACCGCGATATTTTTGATCTTTTGGGTTTTGATTGAGGCCTTTCAACCATGTCTGAAATTACGTACCAACAACGCCGCGGACAAATCGAAAATTATTTCGACCGCACTGCGGCTGCGGCTTGGGCCAAGCTCACTTCGGATGCGCCCGTCGGCCGGATTCGCGCCACTGTGCGCGCCGGACGCGATCAAATGCGATCGACCCTGGTTTCCTGGTTGGGCAATGATCTGCGTGGCAAGCGCATTTTGGACGCCGGCTGCGGCACGGGTGCACTGGCCGTAGAAGCTGCCCGCCTGGGTGCGCAGGTTGTGGCCATTGATTTGTCGCCGACTCTGGTCGATTTGGCCCGCGAAAGAATTCCTGCCGATGTGGCACACCTGGTGGAGTTTCACAGCGGCGACATGCTGGGCAAAAGTCTCGGGCATTTCGACCATGTGGTGGCCATGGACTCCATCATTCATTACCAGACAGATGACGCAGTGCATGCCCTGGCTCAATTGGCTGAACGTACCAGCGGATCTATCGTCTTTACTTTTGCGCCACGCACGCCATTTCTGGCAGCCATGATTTCGGCGGGGCGTCTGCTGCCCCGAAGTGACCGCGCGCCAGGGTTA
>CANIDW010000100.1 GCA_947466165.1 Comamonadaceae bacterium
GGCTGCGCGAGCATGGGCGTCCAGAAACCAAAGCTGTGACCGCGGTGCGCCTGCATGGCCAGTGTGACGTTTTCAAGCACACTGAACTCGGGGAACACGGAAGTGATCTGGTAAGAACGGGCCAGGCCGCGCAAGGCCCGCTGCGCGGGCAGCAAGGCAGTGATGTCATGTCCGTCAAACTCGATAGCACCACTGTCAGGTGCGACTTCGCCGCTCAACTGAGCGATCAAAGTGGTTTTGCCCGCACCATTGGGACCGATGATGGCGTGCAGCTCGCCGGCTGCCAGCGACAGCGACAGCTGGTCCGTGGCCAGCAGGCCGCCATAGCGCTTAGTTAATTGCCGGATCTGCAGCATATCGCTCATGGCTGCTCTCCTTGAGATTTCGCCGCCGCAGTTTGGCGGCGTGCTCGCCAAGCGTCTATGTCCAGCAAGTAGCCGTACAGGCCGCGGCGCGCAGTCAGCACCACCAGCACAATCAAGGGGCCCAAAACAGCCATCCAGTGGTCGGTCAGCGCCTTCAAAATTTCTTCACTCACCAGCAAAGTGATGGCGCCCACCAGCGGGCCGAACACCGTGGCCATACCGCCAAGCACCACCATCACAATCAACTCGCCAGACAAGGTCCAGGCCAGGTAGGCCGGCGATGCAAAGCCGGTCAAATTGGCATACAAGAGGCCGGAGAGTCCACACAGCATGCTCGACAACACATAGGCCGTGAGCTTATAGCGAAAGGTCGGGAAACCCATGGCGTTCATGCGCCGCTCATTGATACGGCAGCCCTGTAAAACCATGCCAAAGCGCGCGACCACCAGACGCCGGGTCAGCGCCAAGGACAGCAGCACCAGTGCAAGTGCTGTGAAGTACAGCGCCAGCGGAGATCCGAGGCTGAACAGGCCAAACTCACTGCGCGCAGGGATAGACAAGCCGTCGTCGCCGCCGTACTGCTTGAGGCTGACAAACAGGTAGTAAAACATCTGAGCAAAAGCCAGCGTGATCATGATGAAGGCGATGCCTGAAGTGCGCAATGAGATGGCGCCCGTCAACAGCCCGACCAGCGCGCAGGTGGCGAGTGTGACAGCCAGCTGAATCCAGCCGTTGCTCACACCATGCTGCGCCAAAATGCCCACCACATAGGCTCCCAGCCCCATGTACAAGGCATGGCCAAAGCTGACCATGCCGCCATAGCCCAGAATTAAATTCAAGCTGATCGCAGCCAAAGCAAACACCAGCACCCGGCTCACAAAGGTCAAGGCAAATGGTTCATTGGCCAGACTGGCGTAAGCCGGCACAGCCAATAAGGTGAGCACCACCAGCGCCACAAACCAGGCAGTCAAGGTGTTGCGCATCATTGGTTTTTCACCGGAAAAAGACCGGCAGGTTTGAGTGCCAGCACTGCGGCCATGAAGATACAGGTCAACATCGAGGCCAGCGCCGGGCCGGCCGCCTGCGCCGTGCTGCGGTCCAGGAACTCGCGCAGCATCATGGGCAAAAAGGCTCTGCCGGCGGTGTCGATCAGGCCGACGATCAGTGCTGAATAAAAAGCGCCACGCACCGAGCCGATGCCGCCGATCACGATGACGATCATGGCGGTGATCAAGATAGGTTCCCCCATGCCGGTCTGCACCGACAGGATAGGACCGCTCATGAGGCCGGCCACACCGGCCAGTGCCGCACCCAAGGCAAAGATGGTGGCATTGAGCAGTTTGATGTTCACACCCAGCGCCGCAACGATGGTCGGGTTGCTGGAGCCGGCGCGTATCAGCATGCCGACACGGGTTTTGTTGATCAGTACATAGCATCCCAGCGCCACTAGCAGACCGACCACGATGATGGCAAAGCGATAAGCCGAATAAGAAATGCCCAGCAGGTTGATGGTGCCGGACAAGGCGGGCGGCACGTTCATGTAAACCGGCGAAGCACCCCAGACCCAGCGGGTGATCTCATTGAAAAACAAAATCAGGCCGAAGGTGGCCAGCACCTGGTCCAGGTGGTCTCTGGCATACAGGCGCGATGCCACCACCCGCTCGACCAGAAAACCCAGCGCCGCGCTGCCGGCAATGCCAACCAGTGCAGCCAGAATGAAAGAATCTGTTTTAGCGTAGGCGCTCGCAGCAAAGTAAGCGCCCATCATGTACAGGCTGCCATGCGCCAGATTGACAAAGTTCATGATGCCGAACACCAAGGTCAAACCAGCCGACAACATGAACAGCAGAACCCCCAGCTGCAAGCCGTTGAGGATCTGGATAAAAAACAGTGATGTGGTCATGACGCGCGCAACACAGCCAAGCACTTGCGTTCCGGCTTGGTTAAACAACAGGACATAAGGGGCATCGCTAAACGAAAGTTAAAAAAAGACCTGGCCGGCAGGGCCGGTCAGGTCTGTCGCAAAGGCAAAGCTTACTTCAGAGCGCACTCTTTGTAGTAGGCGTCTGCATGGTCTTTGAGCACTACACCCTTGTTGACCAGCGCGGCCTGGCCGGAGGCATCCTTGGCCACATCCACACGGTAGAAGTTGCGGATCGGGAACTGGTTGGTGTTGAACTTGAAGGGACCTGCCACCGAGTTGAAGACTGACGACTTCAAAGCAGCGCGCAAGGTCTCTTTGTTGTCGGCCTTGCCACCCGTCTTGATCAGCGCAGCATGGATCAAAGACGCTGCGTCATAACTTTGAGCCGCATACAAAGACGGCACGCGGTTGTACTTTTTCTTAAAGTCGTCCACAAACTTTTTGTTTTGCGGATTGTCCAGGTCAGCGCTGTAGGGCGAGCCGGTCACCACGCCCAGAGCGATGTCTTTGAGCGCTGGCAAAGTCGTGCCGTCCACCGTCGACGTTGACAGCAGCGGCAGCTTGCCCAAAAGTCCGGCTTGCTGGTACTGCTTGACAAAGTTCACACCCATACCGCCAGGGTAGAACACGTAGATGGCGTCCGGCTTGGCCGCTTGCAACTGCGCGATTTCAGCCGAGTAGTCGGGTTGGTTGACCTGGGTGTAGACCTCATCGAGCACCTGGCCTTTGTACATGCGCTTGAAACCGGACAAGGCGTCTTTGCCGGCCTGGTAGTTAGGCGCGAGCAGATAGACTTTTTTGTAGCCGGAGTCGGTGGCGTGCTGGCCCATGGACTCGTGCAGAGAGTCATTGTTCCAGGAAGTCGAGAAAAACAGCGGGCTGCAGCCTTTGCCGGTCAGAGGCGTGGGGCCGGCGTTGGAGCCAACCAGCAGCACACCTGCGTCGGTGATGGGCTTGTGAATGGCCATCATGACGTTGGAGAAAGTCACGCCGGTGATGATGTTGACCTTGTCGCGCTCAATGAGTTTTTGCGCCAATTGCACGCCCAGGTCGGTCTTGAGCTGGTCGTCTTCTTTGATCACTTGAACAGTCGCGCCCCCCAATTTGCCGCCGTTGTGTTCAACGCCAAGCATGAAAGCGTCGTACTGGTCCTGACCCAAAGCACCGGCCGGGCCGGACAAAGTACCCAGAAAACCGATCTTCACCGTCTGCTGCGCCTGCGCAGACATGCTGCAGGCGGCCAGGCCCAAAACCACCACCAGGCTGTTCAACTTGAATTTCATAAATCCCCCCGTTTTAAAAAATACGCGTTAAAGAAGATAGCTTCGCAGAAAAATAGTTTAGGCATAAACATAATCCCGTCAATACCGGATAACCCGAGCCGGCCTAAGCGGGCTGCACCCCAGTCGCCAGCGCCCGTGTCCCGTTCCAGCCCTGCCAGTCGCGGCCGGGGTGCACTTCGCCGCAGGCCGGTCGTGTGCGCTCGAGCACAGTGCAAAGGCTGTCCCCCATCGATCACCAGCAGATGGGCAAGCAGCAGACATGGCATGACACCAACCAGATCGTCAAGGGGCTGATGCTGTCAAGAGCGGGAAAGGCTGCTGATTTGCTCAGTCATTCAGCAGGCTGTTAAGACGAACTGTAGAAGCCTTCAAATAATATCAATTGCCATTAAATATTGAGAGGGAATAATTGCTTTGATGTAATGTGCCAACAGATAAGATAAAGCTGCTCAAGTTGCATGATTTATGCTACAAGTAACCTGCGCAAGCTGCTTGCAAGCGTTGCAAAAAGATCTTGTTGCATGTATTAAATTAAATTACCAGCCTGGTAGTTTTATTATTTTTTATGAAGGAATCCCATGAGCGAATCTCCGTCAGACCTATCGACCAATAAGCCATACAAAGTAGATTTGTTAGAAGGTTATCGATATGCATGGTGCTCATGCGGATTGAGTAATTTTCAACCATTTTGTGACGGTTCACACACCATGTCTAAAGAGGGGCTGAAACCGATTATATTCAACCAGGCCAAAGATGAAACCGTATTTTTGTGCGGATGTAAGAAAACCCTCAAAGGCCCCCGCTGCGATGGCAGCCATAATTTAATTAAATAACAAGAATTCAAGGATTAAATAATTATGTTTGAAGAAGAAGTCGAGTTAAATGCCGACCCCAATAAGTATGTAGTCATGAACTCCAACACAATGGCTTGGAAAAATACGAATTGCAAAGGGTTTTCATACAAATTACTAGAAAAAGTGATCGATCCCCGTAAAGGTCGATTGACTTCGCTGATAAAGCTGGATCCGGGTACCACTTTACCTACAGAAACTCTTGATGAGCGCTGCGACATTTTAGTCCTTGAAGGTGAACTCAATGATGGACATTCTCTTCATGGTACACATACATTCATCAGGAGCCAACCGGGCGACCTTCAAACACTATCGAGTCAAACCGGATGTGTTTTATATTTAAAACGCCGCAAACCAATTCGGAAAAGTGATACTGATCGATTGTTGATTGATGCCAAAAATACCGAATGGAAACCTTACCCTGCACGTGGCGCCAGGGTACTTCATCTTTACCGCGATCAGCACGGCGTTGAGGCTGCGCGTTTGGTTGATGTCTATCCCGACAAGCAGATTCCTACCCATGACCATGCAATGGGCGACGAAACCTTTGTAGTCGGAGGCGTCATCATGGATGAGCACGGTAGTTATGAATCGGGCGTCTGGATTCGCACCCCTATTGGCATACCACACACCCCTTTTACCAAAAAAGATAATGTCATCATGCTCATACGTGATGGCGATATGGTTTGGTAAAAGAAGCTCAAAGATTCTCCTTGAAGATCTGCACCGCAAAACTCAAATCTGCAACTCAATTTAAACTTACTGAGGTATGAAATGAAATCATTTAAAGGAATTTATTTTGGTAAGCTTGCAGCATTGATGCTGACTGGTTTTTTATCAACTCAAGTTTTCGCCCAAGCATTTCCATCTAAACCGATCAAAATCATCGCACCATTTTCGTCCGGTGGTTCTGTTGACTTGATGGCGCGCTATATATGTTTATCTTTTACAAAATCTTTTGGTCAAGAATGCGTTGTAGAAAATAAAGCTGGCGCCGGCGGAATAATCGGTATGTCCGCAATGCTCGCCGCACCAGCGGATGGCCACACTTTGGCTATGATGCCGAGCAATCTTTCGATTATCCCATCGCTCTATAACAAAGTTCCCTATGACACGCTCAAGGACGTGGCCCCTATAGCGCTAGTTTCATCTACCCCGCTGATGATTGGAACTCATCCCAGCGTACCTGCAAAATCTTTTCAAGAGCTGATCAGCTACATCCAACAAAGTAAAGGAAAGGTTTCTTTTACGGCGTGTGGTTCAGCATCTCCCCAACACTTGGCTGGAGAAATGCTCGGCACTATAGCCTCCTTGAATTGGACACATATTCCCTACAAAGGATGTGCTGATGCCATGGTAAGCGTCATCTCTGGGGACATCCCTGTCTGGTTTAGTAACTATACCCACTTCGCCCCCCAAATCAAAGCGGGGAAACTTAAGGGTTTTGCGATGCTCGGGGCGAACCGGACAAGCTTTGCGCCTGAGTTTCCCACCGTTTCCGAGTCAGGATTTCCCGGCTTCGAGGCCTCCGTCTGGTACGGGCTTGTAGGTTCGTCAAAAATTCCTGCTTCTGTCATCTCCAGACTGAACGAGGAGGTCAACAAAGCTTTAAATTCACCCGACATGAAGGAGAAACTACGTCAGGGTGAGTACGAACCCATTGGTGGATCGACTCAGAAATTTGGAGACGTCATCAAATCGGATCTCATCAAATTTGAGGCCGTCATTAAAAAGGCGAGCCTCAAAATAGAATGAAAGA
>CANIDW010000101.1 GCA_947466165.1 Comamonadaceae bacterium
CACGCCCTGCTTCCAGCTTGAAGGATTCTGGTCGCCCGCCCAGTTCAGCGGCGAGAGCACGCCCTCGTTGAACTTGGCGCACTCTTCGAGCACCGCCTGCGCCGTCTCAAAGCCGGCATCCTCGAAAGCCGGTATGCGGGCCAGCTCGTCAATCCCGGCCAGATGCCGGATGCCGAACAGCATGTCTTTGAGAGGGGCTTTGTAACTCATGGCGACACTCCAGGTTTTACAGAGCGGCCGTCAGTTCCGGCACGGCGACAAACAGATCCGCCTCGAGGCCGTAGTCGGCCACGCTGAAGATAGGCGCCTCGGCGTCCTTGTTGATGGCAACGATGACCTTGCTGTCTTTCATGCCGGCCAGATGCTGGATCGCGCCCGAAATACCGGCGGCAATGTAGAGCTGCGGCGCAACGATCTTGCCGGTCTGGCCCACTTGCCAGTCGTTCGGCGCATAACCTGCGTCCACCGCAGCGCGTGAGGCGCCCAGTGCAGCGCCCAGCTTGTCAGCCAGCGGCGTCATCACTTCGTCAAACTTTTCGGCGCTGCCCAGAGCCCTGCCACCGCTGACGATGATCTTGGCGGCTGTCAGCTCGGGGCGGTCGCTCTTGGCGATTTCGCTGCCCATGAAGGTGGACTTGCCGCTGTCGGCCACACCACTCACCACATCGATGGCGGCTGAGCCACCCGCACCAGCGGCATCAAAGCCGGTGGTGCGCACGGTGATCACCTTGACGGCGTCCAGGCTCTGCACTGTGGCAATTGCGTTACCGGCATAGATGGGGCGCTCGAAAGTGTCGGGGCTTTCCACCTTGGTGATGTCAGAAATTTGTCCGACGTCCAGTGTGGCGGCCACGCGCGGCGCGATGTTCTTGCCCGAGGCCGTGGCCGGAAAAAGAATGTGTGAGTAAGCCGGTGCCAGGGCCAGCACCTGCGCGGCCATGTTTTCTGCCAGTCCGTGCTCGAAGTGCACACCCTCCACATGAATCACACGGCTCACACCGGCAATCTGGCTGGCGGCCTGGGCAGCGGCGCCAGCGTTCAAACCGGCCACCAGCACATGGACCTCGCCACCGCACTGGGCAGCCGCGGTCACGGTGTTGAGGGTTGCCGGCTTGATGCTGGCGTTGTCGTGTTCAGCAATCACAAGAGCGGTCATGGTCAGATTACCTTCGCTTCGTTTTTCAATTTATCCACCAGGGCGGCCACATCGGCCACCTTGACACCGGCGCTGCGCTTGGGCGGCTCGCTGACCTTGAGGGTCTTGATGCGCGGCTTGACGTCCACACCCAGGTCTTCGGGTTTGAAGGTGTCCATCTGCTTTTTCTTGGCCTTCATGATGTTGGGCAGCGTCACATAACGCGGCTCGTTCAGGCGCAAATCGGTGGTGATGATGGCCGGCAATGTCAGCGAAAGAGTTTCGGAGCCGCCATCGACTTCGCGGCTGACGACGGCACGGCCATCGACGATCTCGAGCTTGGAGGCAAAAGTGGCTTGCGGCCAGCCCAGCAAGGCGGCGAGCATCTGGCCGGTTTGGTTGCAGTCATCGTCAATGGCCTGCTTGCCCAGAATGACCAATTGAGGCTGCTCTTTGTCGACCAGCGCTTTGAGCAACTTGGCTACAGCCAGTGGCTGCAGTTCTTCGGCGGTATCCACCAAAATGGCGCGGTCTGCGCCTATGGCCATGGCGGTGCGCAGGGTTTCCTGGCACTGCGTCACGCCGCAGCTGACGGCGATGACTTCGGTGGCGGCGCCTTTTTCTTTGAGTCGGGTGGCTTCCTCGACGGCGATTTCGTCAAAGGGGTTCATGCTCATCTTGACGTTGGCGATGTCCACACCGCTGCCGTCAGACTTGACGCGCACCTTGACGTTGTAGTCCACCACGCGTTTGACGGGTACCAGAACCTTCATCTGAGGTCTCCAAAAGTGATTGATCGGGGTTGACGGGAACGTCAACCTGACATTCTATGCGGCTGTGCCGGGCGCGAAGCCACAGAAATTTCTACGCCATTCGCACGCAAGGCCTTCAAGATGGCGAGATTGACCAGCGAGCGCACATTGATCTGTCCGTTTTCCGGGTCGGCAATCCAGAAATTGAGCGTGAACTCCAGCCCGTCAGGCCCGAAATGACTAAGGTTCGCCGATGGGGCCGGCTCAAGGACTACGCGATCCTGACCCGCAGCGGCCTGTGTCAGCAGTTGCAGAACCAAGTCCACGTCGCTGTCATAGGCCACAGACACCACAGTCGATAAGGACACATGGCTATCGGCCAGCGACAGGTTTTCAATGCGGTTGCTGATAAAAATTTCGTTAGGCACGATGGATTCGCGCCCGTTCAGCGCGCGCACCACGGTGTAACGCGCTCTGATGTCGGTGATACGCCCTTCAAAACCGTCCACCCGCACGCTGTCGCCAATACGCACGCTGCGCTCGGCCAGCATGACAAAGCCGCTGACATAGCTGGCCGCCAATTTTTGCAAGCCAAAGCCAATGCCCACACCCACCGCGCCACCCAAAACCGACAAGGCCGTCAAGTCAATGCCGACAACGGACAGCGCCACCAGCAAACCAACAAACACCAGCAGCGCCCGGGTGGCATTGCTGAAAGCTTTGCGCAGTGACAAGTCGCTGCCGGTGGCCGAGCGCAGCAGCCGCGTTTCAATCGCTGAAGAGACCCACAAAGCCACAATCAACACCAGGCCGGTGGTCAGCGCACCCTCTATCAACGTGCGCACAGACAGCTTGCCCCCACCGACATGCCAGGTGATGGTGTCCAGCTCTTCCAAAATCAGCGGCAGCAAGCCACTGACCCACAGCACCACCGCCAGCCAGACCAGCCAGGAGATGGTGCGCTCGAGCGCACGCACCAAAGGCGCATGGCTGAAGGCCACTTGCAAGACCTTGACGCCAAGCCTGATCACGGCCAGCGCCACCAGCACAGGAATCGCCACCCTGAATACAGTGATAGGCCCATAGGACAGCAAGACGGCGCGTGCCGCATAAGCCAGGCTCAGCAGCAGCAGGGGAAACATCACGCCGTCTAAAACCTGGTGGCCGAACCAGATCGATCGCGTGTCATGATCGCCTGCACTTTGACGGGCCAGAGCGGTCAACAGCCAAGCCAAACCGATGCAAGCGGCCAAAGCCGCTAATTCAAGCAAAGCCGGCGGCTGCACCAAGGCCAGGAACCAGGCATCCAGACTGCCGATATTGGCCATCCCTTAATCCTCAAAAAATAAGAAACAAACACGGGTGAAGCTCAAAGGTCGGCCAGCACCCGTATGTGCGACTCCACGCTGCGCCCGAGTGCGCTCAGGTTGTAGCCGCCTTCGAGCGAAGACACAATCCGGCCCTTGGCGTGACGCCTGGCCACATCCTTGATGCGCTGCGTGATCCAGGCGTAGTCCTGCTCTACCAGCCCCATTTGACCGAGATCGTCTTCGCGGTGCGCGTCAAAACCGGCGCTGATGAAAATCATCTGCGGCTTGAACTCCTCCAGGCGGGGAATCCAGGACTGTTCAATTTTTTCGCGCACGGCAGGGCCTTTGGTGTAAGCCGGCATGGGCAGGTTGACCATGTTGTCGTCGGGGCTGTCAAAGCCACTGTGCGGGTAAAAAGGGTGCTGGAAAAAGCTCACCATCAAAATACGGTCGTCGCCTCGAATGATGTCTTCGGTGCCGTTACCGTGGTGCACATCAAAGTCCACAATCGCCACGCGCTCCAGGCCGTGGCGCTCCAGCGCATATTTGGCTGCCACTGCCACACTGTTGACAAAACAAAAGCCCATAGCCCTGTCACGGCAGGCATGGTGGCCGGGCGGGCGCACCGCGCAAAAAGCGTTTTCCATTTCGCCAGCCATTACCGCGTCGGTGGCGGCCAGCACAGCGCCGGCAGCGCGCAACACGGCGCTCCAGCTGTGCACATTGAGGGCCGTGTCGGGGTCCAGCTGTGCGTAGCGGGGACCGCCAGCTGCAATTTCTTCGGCCAACTGCTCTGACAACCCGCGCATCGCCGCCACCATCATGCGGCCATGCGCCAGCTCAATGTCAGCCAGCGGCGCCTCGGGGGCCTCTCGCCGGTCCAGGGCATCCGACACGCCCGTGATCAGCAGCCGGTCTTCAATTGCATCGAGCCTCTCCGGGCATTCAGGATGGCCGGGGCCCATCTCGTGTTTACGGCAATCGGCATGGGTGAAGTAACCAGTCACAGACATAAAAAATCAGACCCCAGGGTTCATGCAAAAAAAACCGGCGACCCCAGCTGTACGGGGCACTGGCGCGTGGCAATTCAGCTTACCATGCCGCCCTTTCAATGCCGCAGCGCCAGCGACCTAAAATCGTCTTGCGCGCAAACTACTGCAGCCCTTGTTTGCCTGGTTTTGCCGGGCTCACAAAGCGACCATTTCCGGGGATTTTTTTGACCAAACTGCCTCTCTCTTTTTCGACCCCCCCTGCTCCAGCGCTTGGCCGGCCTCTGCGAGCCGCTGCTTTGACCGGCTTGTTTTTGATGGCACTTGCCAGTCCGCTTGGCGCGGCAGAAACTGCCACGGCACCCACACTGAACCCGGCACCTGCCGTGGTCACCAAGCCAGCCCCAAGCGCCAACAAAACTGCCAAAAAGTCTGCTCACAAGGCCCGCAACGCCCATGCGCAGAAACCTGCACGCAAAGCCAGTCGCGTCATGCAAGCCAGCGGGCCGGCTTACGCCAGCCGACCTGAAGCCATGCTGTTTGCCGACACCACGGCAGCGCAGCGCAATCTATCTCCGGCTTGGGTGCGGCGCGCCATCGGACAAGCCCGCTTCAGCCCGGCCGTGGTCAAGCTGATGCAGCCGCCCACGCAGCCTTTTGTGAAAAACTGGGCGGTCTACCGCAGCCGCTTCATTGACGACGCACGCATTGCAGCCGGTGTGAAGTTCTGGCAAAGCCATGCCGCCACGCTGGCACGGGCCGAAAAAGAATACGGCGTGCCGCAGGAGATCATCGTCGGCATCATCGGCGTAGAAACTATCTATGGCCAAAACACCGGCAGCTTTCGCGTGATGGACGCGCTGACCACCCTGGCCTTTGACTTTCCGGCCAGCCATCCGCGCGCTGCTGAGCGCAGTGAATTTTTCAAACGCGAGCTCGAACAATTTTTGAGCCATCAAAACCGCCTGGGCGCTGATCCGATGCTGGCGCTGGGCAGTTACGCCGGCGCCATGGGCTTGCCGCAATTCATGCCCTCCAGCTGGGTTCGCTTTGCTGTGGACTTTGATGGCGATGACAAGATCGACCTGTGGAACAGCCCGGCCGACGCCATCGGCTCGGTGGCCAGCTACTTCAAGGCCTTCAACTGGCAAACCGGCATGCCCACGCACTACCCGGTGAGCTTTAACAAAGAGCGCCTGGACATGGACACGCTGATGGCGCCGGACATCCTGCCGACCTTCAGCGTGGCCAGCTTCACCGCCAAGGGCGCGGTTCTTGAAGGCGCAGCCCTAGAGCACAAGGGACCACTGGCCCTCATCGAGCTGCTCAACGGCCCCAATGCGCCCAGCTTCGTCGCCGGGACCGATAACTTTTACGTCATCACCCGCTACAACTGGAGCAGCTACTACGCCATGGCGGTGATTGAGCTGGGGCAGGCCGTGGCGCAGGAAATCAAAAACCGCCCCTGAGTTGGCGCTGTCCATGAACCCGCTGAATCCCAAAAAACTGCTGCTGACCAAGTGGACTGCCGTCAAACCCATCGCCAAACAAAAGCACTTCCTGGTCAGCCGGGTGATCGAACCTGACTTGCCCACTGACCCGATTGTGTCTGTGGAAATTGAAGCTGTTTTCTCCAAAGCCACTCAAGTCATTGCCTGGCGTGAGCTGCAAGACGACAGCGTTTGGCGGCAGGGGTGGGTTTGATGCGTGCGTGGACAAAAAACCATCGTGCTAAACAAGGCTTGTGAGAGAAAACACCCATGTTGAAAAAATGGTTGAGTGATGCGTCCCTGTCCACGGTCGTTGCCGGCTTTGTGGCTGTTCTGGTGGGGTTTACCAGCTCGGCGGCCATTGTTTTCTCAGCCGCACAGGCCTTGGGCGCCAACGAAGCACAAACGGCCTCCTGGATGTGGGCGCTGGGTTTGGGCATGGGGGGCA
>CANIDW010000102.1 GCA_947466165.1 Comamonadaceae bacterium
ACTGCGGCTGCTCATTGTGGCGGTCACCTTGGCCGTGGCTTCGCTGACAGCGGTTGGTTTTTTTGCCGACCGGCTCAAGGGCGGACTCGAGCGGGATGCGCGCCAATTACTCGGTGGCGATGTCATCGTCAACAGCGACCAGCCGGCGCCCGCAGAATTTCTGGAAAAGGCCGTTGCCTTGGGTTTGCGTACCAGCCAGCAGCTGAGTTTTCCCACCATGGCGCGGGCGCGTGACGAAGATGGCGGCGCCAGCAAATTGGTCGCATTCAAAGCGGTCGCTGCCGGCTATCCCTTGCGTGGAAATTTACGCGTGGCCGAGGGCCCCGGCTTGAGCGCTGAGCTCACGCGTGAGATTCCTGCAGCCGGCACGGTGTGGGTGGAGGCCGCGCTGCTGGACGCCCTGGGTCTGGAGATGGGCCAGCCCCTGCTGCTGGGTGATGCGAGCTTGCGGGTCAGCAAGATCATCGTCAGTGAGCCCGACCGGGGTGGCGGCTTCATCAGTTTTTCGCCGCGCGTGATGCTCAATCAAGCCGATGTTGCGGCCACTGGTCTGGTTCAGCCGACCAGCCGCAGCACCTACCGCCTGGCCGTGGCCGGCGAGGACCGGGCTGTCAAGGCTTACATCGCGTGGACCACGCAAGTAGTCGACAAAAATGATGTGCGGGGCTTGCGCATAGAGTCAATGGACAGCGGCAGGCCCGAGATGCGCCAGACGCTGGACCGTGCCGAAAAATTCCTCAACCTGGTCAGCCTGCTGGCGGCGCTGCTCAGTGCGGTAGCCGTAGCCATCGTGTCGCGCGGCTTTGCCGCCAAACACTTAGACGACTGCGCCATGCTGCGCGTGCTGGGCCAGTCGCAGCGCACCATTGCGCTGGCCTACAGCTTTGAGTTTGTACTCGTGGGCCTGTTTGCCAGCGCGCTGGGCGTGGCCCTGGGTTTTGCAGTGCATAACGTCTTTGTGCTCTTACTGGCCGGTCTGGTCGAGGCGGCGCTGCCGGCTGCGTCGCTCTGGCCGGTGGTGTTTGGCATGGGCATGGGCTTGACTTTATTGCTTGCTTTCGGCCTGCCCCCCGTTTTGCAACTGGCGCAGGTGCCTCCGCTGCGCGTCATACGCCGCGATGTCGGCAAACTCAAGCCGGCCTCTATGGCGGTGCTTTTGGTCGGAGTGCTCGGCTTTGCCGTCTTGTTGCTGGCCGCCAGCAGCGATATCAAGCTTGGGCTGATCGCTGTGGGCGGTTTTGCCGGCGCGGTACTGCTGTTTGCGCTGGCCAGCTATGCGGCGCTGCGCTTGCTGCGCGCCAGTGTCAACGAGGCCACGGCGCCGCGCTGGCTGGTGCTGGCCACGCGGCAGTTGGCGGCGCGGCCGGCTTTTGCGGTGGTGCAAGTCAGTGCGCTGGCAGTGGGCCTGCTGGCCTTGGTGCTGCTGGTCTTGCTGCGTACCGACCTCATCAGCAGTTGGCGGCAGGCCACACCGCCGGATGCACCGAACCGTTTCATCATCAACGTGCAGCCCGAGCAAAGTGATGCCTTTCAACAAGCACTGCGGCAAGCCGGCGTGAGCCGCTATGACTGGTTCCCCATGATTCGCGGCCGTCTGGTGGCCGTCAACGGCCAGTCGGTCAAACCCGAAGACTATGCAGACGCGCGCGCCCAGCGTCTGGTGGACCGTGAATTCAACCTCTCCAATGCCGCTGCGCTGCCGGCCCACAACCAGGTGTTGGCCGGCCGCTGGACCCCCGAAGAAAAAAATGCGCTCAGCGTCGAACAAGGCCTGGCTGACACCCTGGGCTTGAAGTTGGGTGACTCCCTGCGCTTTGACATTGGCGGACAAACCAGCGAAGCACGCATCACCAGCATGCGTAAAGTGGACTGGACTTCCATGCGCGTGAACTTCTTTGTGATTTACCCGGTCAGCGAACTCGCTGACGTGCCGCTGAGCTATATCAGTGCTTTCCGTGCACCGCTGCCGGCACCGGCTACTGCCGGGCAACGCACGCTCAGCTTTGACAACAATTTAGTACGTGCGTTCCCGAACATCACCAACATCGACACGAGCAGCACCTTGGCGCAAGTTCAGCGCGTGCTCGACCAGGTGATTCGCGCCATTGAGTTTTTGTTCGGCTTCACCTTGGCCGCCGGGTTGGTGGTGTTGTTTGCCGCTGTAACGGCCACACGTGAAGAGCGGGCGCGCGAGTTTGCCATCATGCGCGCAGTCGGTGCACGCGCTTCGCTGCTGCGGCAGGTGCAACGCGCCGAACTCGCCGGTGTCGGCCTGCTGGCCGGCTTCTTGGCCTCGGCGGTGGCGGTGGGAGTGGGCTGGGCCTTGGCGCGCTATGTGTTTAACTTTGCCTGGACAGCCTCCTGGCTGGTGCTGTTGCTTGGCAGTCTGGCAGGCGCTGTGCTGGCGCTGGCGGCCGGCTGGTGGGGCTTGCATTCTGTGCTCAACACGCCGGTGGTGCAAACCCTCAGGCAGTCGCAGTGATGTCCTTGGCGGGCGCAAGAGACAATGTCTGCCATGAACATTGAAGACAAGCCGCCTGGTAAGCCGCCGTTTGAAACACCGTTTGACTGGATAGGCGGCGAAAGCCATGTTCATGCGCTGGTAGACCGCTTTTATGACCTGATGGACCTGGAGCCCGGCTATGCCGCATTGCGCGCCGCCCACGGCACGGAGCTGGCCAATGCGCGTGAAAAACTCAAAATGTTTTTAACCGGCTGGATGGGTGGGCCGCAGCGCTATACCGAACAATTCGGCCATCCACGACTGCGAATGCGCCACATGCCGTTTCCATCGGCATTGCCGAGCGTGACCAGTGGGTGGCCTGCATGGACCAGGCGATGCAAGAGACCGCGATAGATGACGCCCTGCGCACACGCCTCAAAGAATCTTTCATGCAGACGGCCGACTGGATGCGCAACCGAGGGGTTTGAAAAGCCTCAGCTCCAGCCGGCATCCACTGTGAATTCTTGCGCGGTACACATGGCCGATTCATCTGAAGCCAGAAAAAGCACCATGCGGGCAATGTCCAGGGCTTGCAGTTTGTCTGGCAGACACTGGTTTTGATGCAGTGATTTTTCGCCCTCAGCATCCAGCCAGAGTTTGATTTGTCGCTCTGTCATGACCCAGCCGGGTGATACCGTGTTGATGCGGATGCGGTGCTCGCCCAGGCTCTTGGCCAGACCGCGCGTCAGGCCGTTGACCGAGGACTTGGCCACGGCATAGCAGGGAAAGCCCGCGCCCTTGGTCTGCCAGCCGGTTGAACCCAGGTTGATGACCGAGCCGCCGCCCAGGCGTTTCATGCCAGGCACCAGCGACTGGATGGTGAAAAAAGCCGGGCGCTGGTTGACCGCCATGCGCTCGTCCCAATATTCAGGGGTGACCGATTCCATGGTGTGGCGGTCATCGCGCGCAACGTTGTTGACGGCGGTGGAAAAGTCGCCCAGCTCTTGCACCGCCTGCGCAATGCTTTGCTGCAAGGCTGCGACGTCCCGCACGTCGCACAGTTGCCACCAGGGCGGCGTGTGACCGGCCGCCGTGATGCGGTCAACCAGCGCCTGGCTCTCGGCTTCAGCCAGATCGACAAAGGCCACCTGCGCGCTTTGCTGTGCAAAGGCTTCGACGATGGCCGCACCTATGCCGGTGCCGCCGCCGGTGACAAAAACGCGTTTGCCAGCCAGACTGGGGTAGCGGGCCATGGCGGGCGGGATGGAGGTGCTCATCTTAAAAGCGCGGGCGTGCAGGGTTGAAGTCGGGCTGGTGCTTGCGCATCTCGCTGGCGTCATCGCGGTGCGTGATGCCGCAGGCCAGGTAGTTCTGGTGCAGCCGTGCCAGCGCTGTGCGGTCGAGCTTGACGCCCAGACCCGGGCCGGGCGGTGGCGCCAGTTGGCCGTCCCGGATGACGAGCTTGCCGCCCTCGATGACCTCGTCTTCCTGCCAGGGGTAGTGCGTGTCACTGGCGTAGCTGAGGTTGGGCAGTGTCATGCCCACATGCGTCATGGCCGCCAGACTGATGCCCATGTGCGAGTTGGAATGCATGGAAATACCCAGCCCGAAAACCCGCCCCATGGCGGCCAGTTGCTGCGTGGCGCGCAGGCCGCCCCAGTAATGGTGGTCGGACAAAATGACCTGCACCGCATTGAGCGCGATGGTGCGCGGCAAATGCCCGAAAGCAATCGTCACCATGTTGGTGGCCAGCGGCATGTTGGCAAAGGTGGCAACTTCGCCCATTTCTTCAAGCGTGCTGACAGGGTCTTCCAGGTACTCGAGCAGGCCGGGTTCAGACAGTGCCGGCATCAGGCGGCGCGTGGTCGCGACCGACCAGCCGCCATTGGGGTCTATGCGCAGAGGGTGTTTGGGAAACGCGGCGCGCAAGGCGCGCAGACCCTCGACTTCGAACTCAGGCTCAAACACGCCGGCCTTGAGCTTGATGGAGCCAAAGCCGTATTCATCCACCATGCGGTGCGCTTGTTCAACCAGTTGTTCCGGGGTGATGGCCTCGCCCCAGCTGTCGGTGGGGTAGCCCGGGTCACTGTGGTGCTTGGCAAATTTATAGAAACGATAGGCGCTGTAGCCCACATGCGAGCGCACCGCGCCGCCCAGCAAATCATGCAGAGGCCGGCCGGTGATCTGGCCCTGCAAGTCCCAGAACGGCACTTCGAAAGCACCCAGCGCGCTGGCACGGGCCTTGTCACCCTTGGGTGTAAAAGCTTTACCGATGTCAGGCTCATCGCCAACGCAGCGGTACACCGCCTGCGTCAACGCGTTCAGGTGAAACGGGTCCAAGCCGATCAGCGAAGGTGCAATGCGTCGCAGGTTGGCCAATGTGTCGGCTTCGCCATAGCTTTCACCCAGACCGATCCGTCCGCTATCGGTTTCAATCTCGATGATGCTGCGCAAAGCCCAAGGCTGGTGCACGCCCGCCACGTTGAGCAGCGGCGGGTCTCTGAACGCAATCGGTGTGATTCGTATGTCTGCAATGCGCTCTCGCATGGGGCACCTTGTGGAGTTTTCAGGAAATACCGGAGGCCAAGCTCAGCGTCATGGGACCGCTGATGGTTTCGCCGCAGACCAGCAGGACGCTACCAGTGCCGGCCATACCCTGCGCTGCCAGGTTAAAGGCGTTAGTGACATGGCTGACCGGCTCGATGCAAAGGTAAGCGCCTTGCGGCGGTCTGTGCACCACCAGGTGCGACAGCAGCGGGCCTGTTTGCATATCAAGTTGATCACCGCCGGGCAAGTCCAGCCTCAGCCGGCCGTCCCAGCCGGACAGGTAATCGGTCATCGTGCCTTCGCGCAGAGCACGGGCTTTGGCAAAAGATTCGCCCGCCGGCAAGGGGCGCGCTGACAGCGCCAGAAAGTCTGCATCGCTGTCCCACAGCTGGCTGGCCTGGTAACGCAGTTGCGCTGTCGGCACATGCAGGAAGTAGGGGTGCCAGCCCAGCCCGGCGGGCATGCTGCGCGCGTCCAGGTTGGTCAGCGTCATCTCCAGTTGCAGCGCATCGTCTCGCAGTTGAAAGCGCATTTCGCTTTGGAAATGCCAGGGCCAGGCGTCGCTGGCGGTGTGGTCCAGCACCAGCGTGGCCGATGACGCGTCGTGCGCCTGCACTGTCCAGACCATACCGTGCGCCGGGCCGTGCAGTGTGTGCGGCGCAGCGTCCGGGTGCGGGCTCAGGGCCACCCGGCCATCGGGCGTTTGAACTTGCGCATTGGCGATTCGGTTGGAGTAAGGCAGCAACGGGTAAATGCCGCCCTTGGCCCAGCGCAGCGGGTCCACGCCTTGCGCGGTGTACGGAAACAGCACATCGACAGTGCGCCCGTCATCACGCGCCAGTGTGAGGCTGCACACCCGGCCACCGGCCGCCGGCCTCAGTACCGCGCAGGCCTGGCCGGCGCGCAGCAGCAGGTCGCCGGGGTAAGTGCTTGCCTCAGGCATAGGCGCTGGATCCATCCGGCTTGGTGGGTACTTTGCGTTCCCAGTGAATGTATTGCTCGGTGCCCAGCAAAGCCTCGTCCATCTCCACGCCCCAGCCAGGGCGGTCCGGCC
>CANIDW010000103.1 GCA_947466165.1 Comamonadaceae bacterium
GCCCAAACCCTGGTGCTCTTGGCCTTTTCGGCCCTGCCCACCGCCCCGACGGCCTACGTGCTGGCGGCCCGCATGGGCTACAACGGGCCGTTGGTGGCGGGTCTGGTGACGCTGTCGACGCTGCTGGGTTTGCTCAGTCTGCCCTTTGCCATTGCGCTGAGCACTTTGAGGCCCTGGACCTGATCAAGCGCCTTGCGCCAAGGCCCATTGCAAATGGTCCTGCAACAAAATGCTCGGATCGTCCAGCCGGCTTTGCAAAGCCTGGCGCAAGACCAGTTGCTCTGCCAGCGCAGCCGGGTCGGCCTGCCTCTGCCGCAGGGTGCGCAAAGCATTGCCCATGGCCACAGCCAGGTTGCGCAACCAGCGTTCATGGCCGATACGACGGATCGGACTGCCTTCGGTGTGGCGCAAAAACTCTGCTTCATTCCAAGCCCACAGCGTGCATAAATGCTGACCGGTCAAGCCGGCGCGCTCGTCAAAGTCAGGCAAGGCATTGCGCTGGGCGAACTTGTTCCATGGGCACACCAGCTGGCAGTCGTCGCAGCCGTAAATACGGTTGCCCATCAGGGGGCGCAGCTCTAAAGGGATGGGCCCGGCGTGCTCAATCGTCAGGTAAGAAATACAGCGCCGGGCATCGAGACGGTGCGCAGCCACGATGGCCTGCGTCGGGCACACCGTGATACAGGCATTGCAAGCACCGCAGTGGGGCGTCAGCGCCTGGCTGTGAGGCAGCGCCAGGTCGACATAAATCTCGCCCAGGAAAAACATGGAGCCGGCTTCTCGGTTGAGCAGCAGCGTGTGTTTGCCGCGCCAGCCCTGACCGCTGCGCTCGGCCAGCTCGACCTCCAGTACCGGGGCTGAATCGGTGAAAGCACGATGGCCAAAAGGCCCCACATGCTGGGCAATGCGCTCTGCCAGTTTTTGCAGCCGGGCCCGCAAGACCTTGTGATAGTCGCGCCCGCGCGCATAGACGGACACCACCGCTTCAGTCGGCCGTGTCAGCCGCGCCAGTTCACGCGACTGCCAGTCGGCAGCGAGCTCCTGCGCCTGGGCCGGCAAATAGTCCATGCGCGCAGTGATCACGCTCACAGTGCCGGGCACCAGCTCGGCCGGTCTGGCCCGTTTGAGCCCGTGCGCTGCCATGAAATGCATGTCCCCATGAAAGCCTGCGGTCAACCAGGCTGATAATCCGGGTTCTGCCGTCGACAGGTCCACGCCTGCCACGCCAATTTGCGAGAATCCAAGCTCACGCGCCCAAACCTGGATGTCAGACACGAATTGATGGCTATTGAGTTTCACCGCCCTATTGTAAAAACTCTGGCCTGGCCGGATGAAAAGCACACGCGCGACTTCGCCCAAGCGTTGGCGCTGCGCGTGCAAGCCGGTGGCCCGGACCTGTGCGCCAGCATCACGCTCGAAGGTGATTTGGGTGCCGGCAAAACCACCCTGGTACGCCATCTCCTGCAAGCGCTGGGGGTGGCAGGTCGCATCAAAAGCCCGACCTATGCCGTGGTCGAACCCTACAGCGTGGCTGGTGCCGGCGCTGAACCTCTGGCCATCTGGCACTTTGACTTTTACCGCTTCAACGACCCGGATGAATGGGAAGAGGCCGGCTTTCGCGACATCTTTGCCGGCCCCGGCCTCAAACTCGTTGAATGGCCCGACAAAGCCGGCCGGCACCTGCCAGCTCCCGACCTGCGCTTGTGCCTGGAAACAATCCAAGGCGAAGGCGATGCTCAAGAGCGCCGCGTCAATTTGCATGCCCTCACACCCACGGGCGCCGCCCTGATGGCAGCATGACGCCAACGAAAGCCACCCGTCGCCAACTGCTGCAAAGCGGCAGCCTGGTCTTGCTGCTGGGCTTTCGGCAAATTGCCCGGGGAGCTGAAATTCTGGCCGTGAGGGTCTGGCCTGCTAAGGACTACACGCGTTTGACCATCGAGTCCGACAGCGAAATCAAGGCCCGCCAGTTCCTGATTGCGGACCCGCCGCGCGTGGCCATCGACATCGAGGGCATTGACCTCTTGCCGGCACTGCGCGAGCTGGTCGCCAAGGTCAGGCCGGATGATCCGAACATTGCAGGCATACGCGTCGGGCAAAACGCACCGGGCGTGCTGCGCCTGGTGATTGACCTCAAGCAAGCGGTGTTGCCGCAGGTCTTCACGCTCAAACCGGTGGCGCCTTACCAGCACCGGCTGGTGTTTGACTTGTACCCGCAAAAGCCCCTGGACCCTCTCGAAGC
Organism: Comamonadaceae bacterium; assembly: GCA_947466165.1. GTDB lineage: Bacteria > Pseudomonadota > Gammaproteobacteria > Burkholderiales > Burkholderiaceae_C > Polaromonas. The sequence goes on from CANIDW010000103.1 coordinate 2,243, forward strand.
GCTGATCGCCGAGCGACTCAAAGACCAGGAACCCAAGAGCCCATCCCCGCTGGCCACGGCCCCAACACCTGCGTCACCGCCCGCCGCCAATGCCGGGTCTGACCCGCTGGGTGAGTTGATCGCCGGGGCCGGTCGTCGCACTGAAAAAGCCCCCCTGCCGTCGGGCCAGACCGGGTCTGCCCGTCCACCGGTCAAGCCTGTTCCAACAGACCGTCTGGTCATCGTTGCACTGGACCCCGGTCATGGTGGCGAAGACCCTGGCGCCATCGGCCCGGGCGGTACGCGTGAAAAAGATGTGGTGCTGCAAATCGCCATGCAACTACGCGAACGCATTAACCAGCAACCCAATATGCGTGCTTACCTCACACGCGAAGCTGATTTTTTTGTACCTTTGCATGTGCGTGTGCAAAAAGCCAGGCGCGTGCAAGCTGACTTGTTCATCAGCATCCATGCCGACGCTTTTTTCTCTGACCGGCCGCAAGGCGCCAGCGTGTTTGCGCTGAGTGACCGGGGCGCCTCCAGCAGCTCGGCACGCTGGCTGGCCAACAAAGAAAATGCGGCCGATCAAGTGGGCGGCATCAACGTCAAGGCCAAGGATGCACAGGTGCTCAAGGCCATGCTGGACATGAGCACCACCGCGCAGATCAGCGACAGCCTCAAACTGGGCGGCGCCATGCTGGGGGAGATCGGTAGCATCGGCAAACTGCACAAGCCGCGCGTTGAGCAAGCCAGCTTTGCCGTGCTGAAGGCACCGGACATTCCCAGCGTGCTGGTAGAAACTGCATTCATCAGCAACCCGGATGAAGAAGTGCGCTTGCGCAACCCTGTTTACCAGGCACAACTCTCCGATGCGCTGATGCGGGGTATCTTGCGCTACTTTGCCAAAAACCCGCCGCTGGCGCGCAACCGGGCTATCTGAGCGCTATCGCGCGGCAGCAGCGCGCCTGGCCTTGAGCGCGCCAAAGACAACGATCAAGCCCGGCACCAGAATCATGGCCCAGATGATTTTGCTCAGGTTCTCCTTGACCCAGGGCAAATTACCGAACAGATAACCCGCACCGAGCAAGCCGCACACCCAGATGAATGCGCCGATCACGTTGTAGGCGGTGAACTTGCTCCGGCTCATTTCGGCCACCCCCGCCACAAAGGGGGCGAAGGTGCGCACAAACGGCATGAAGCGCGCCAAAATGATGGTGATGCCGCCATAGCGCTCGTAAAAATCATGGGCCTGGTCAAAAGCACGTTTGTTGAACCAGCGCGAGTCGTCCCACTGAAACACCTTGGGTCCGAAATACCGGCCTATGCTGTAGTTGCACTGGTCGCCCAAAATGGCCGCCAGCAAGAGCAAACCCATGGCCACAGGCAGACTGATCAGCCCGATGCCGCACAGCGCACCCACCACAAACAGCAGCGAATCACCGGGCAAAAAGGGCATCACCACCAAACCCGTCTCAACAAACACGATGGCAAACAGCAGGGCATAGACCCACACGCCATAGTGCTGGGTGAATGCCTCCAGGTAGCGGTCCACATGCAAAATGAAGTCGATCAAAAAGGCGAGTAGTTCCATCCGGCTGATTTTGGCACGGGCACAGCCTAAAATCGCTCCGTGAACCCTGATGCCCCCGCCCTGCCCCGCCGCCCCATACGCGAACTGCCTGACGAGCTGATCAGCCAGATCGCCGCCGGCGAAGTCGTCGAAAGGCCAGCTTCCGTGGTGCGCGAACTGGTTGACAACGCGCTGGACGCCGGCGCCCGTCAGATCACGGTGCGACTGCTGGCCGGTGGTGTCCGGCTGATCCAGGTAGAAGATGATGGCGGCGGCATTCCGCAAAACGAGCTGGCCACCGCCTTGCGCCGCCATGCCACCAGCAAAATTGCCTCCTTGCAAGACTTGGAGTCTGTGGCGACCATGGGCTTCAGGGGCGAGGCGCTGGCCGCTATCAACTCGATTGCCGACATAAGCCTGATCTCGCGCCATGCGGGCAGCGACAGCGCAGCCACCGATGCGCATGCCTGGCAACTCGACGGGCGCACAGGCGAGCTCAAGCCGGCCGCCCGCAGCCCCGGCACCACGGTCGAAGTGCGCGAGCTTTTTTACGCCACACCGGCCCGCCGGAAATTTTTAAAAACCGACGCCACCGAGCTGGCGCACTGCATTGAAGCCGTTCGCCGCCATGCCCTGGTGCGGCCTGACGTCGGATTTGCCATCTGGCACGAAGGCAAGCTGGTCGAGCAGTGGCGCGCCGCTACGGCGTCTATGCAAGGCGACGACTCTTTGGCGGCGCTCAATCAGCGCCTGGCCGATGTACTGGGCGAAGACTTCGTGGCGCAGTCGGTGGCTGTGAGCTACGAGAGCAGCGCGCGCCGCGACAACGGCCAGCCTGCGGTGCGCGTCTGGGGCCGCGCCGGTATTCCGGACGCCGCCCGCTCACGGCCGGACCAGCAGTTCGCCTATGTCAACGGCCGATTTGTGCGCGACAAAGTGCTGACTCATGCGGCCCGCAGCGCTTACGAAGACGTGCTGCACGGTCATCGTCAACCGGTTTATGTGCTTTATGTGGAGATGGACCCTGCGCGTATTGATGTGAATGTGCACCCGACCAAGATCGAAGTGCGCTTTCGCGACAGCCGCGAAGTCCACCAGGCGGTACGCCATGCCGCTGAAAACGCACTGGCTGCAACGCGCACGCAAGGCGCCGGCTTGAACCTCGCAAGCCAGCCTCTGCAGGGCGACACGCCACCCGGGCTGATGAACGATGCCCAACGCGCCGTGCGCGGCCTGGGCTGGGCGCAGGCCGGTATGGACTTGGCGCAGCGCCAGAACCCGCGCGTGAATGATTTCGAAGCCATGTGGCCTGTGCCCGCAGGCGACCAGGGCTTACCTGTAAATGCGATGGCCCAGCAACCGGCTGCATCGCAGACCGCCGCGCTCCCACCCGGCGAGTGGCCGCTGGGCCGGGCGCTGGCGCAGCTGCAAGGCATCTACATCCTCGCCGAGAATGCCGCCGGGCTGGTGATCGTCGACATGCACGCGGCGCACGAGCGCATTGTTTATGAGCGTCTGAAAACCCAGCTCGTCGACACCGCGATCACAAGCCAGCCGCTGCTGATTCCTGCGACTTTCGCCGCCACAGCGCAAGAAGTTGCCATCGCCCACAGCGCTGCCGACACGCTGCAAACGCTGGGCATGGAGATCACTTCTTTTTCGCCTAAGACGCTGGCGGTACGCGCGGTGCCGACCTCGCTGGCGCAATCTGACGCGGTGGCGCTGGCCCGCAGCGTGCTGGCCGAGTTGGCGCAGCACGATGCCAGCACCGTGATTGAGCGCGCCCACAACGAGTTGCTCTCCACCATGGCCTGCCATGGTGCAGTGCGCGCAAATCGCAAACTCACGATCGATGAAATGAATGCCTTGCTCAGGCAAATGGAAGCAACCGAACGCTCTGACCAATGCAACCACGGCCGCCCGACCTGGCGCCAGCTGAGCGTGCGTGAGCTCGACAGTCTTTTTTTACGCGGACGCTAGCCCCAAAAAGCCGCTGCACCCGCCAGGCATGACACGACAGCCACAAAGGTCAGCATGCCGCGCAAGATCAGCCAGGCGCCCAATTGAAGCGGCCGGTAAATCTGGGCGTCCACCACATAGCAGAGGATCAGACTGGCTGCCATCAGCAGCAAGCCCCAGGCGCTGTTGAGCAACAAGCCGGCCCAGGCCAGCAAGCTGGGCAAGACGCCCCAGATCAGCCAGCCGCGCGGCGCGCGTTGCTGCCGCATGGCCA
>CANIDW010000104.1 GCA_947466165.1 Comamonadaceae bacterium
GTGCAAAGCCGCCCGGTGGACGGCTCGCTGCCCGGCAGCGGCCCTATCATTGCCCACCCCGACGTCAAGCGCATGCTCATGACCATGCGCGCCTACACCGAAGGTTGCCGCGCCATGGCGGCCGTGGCAGCTGCAGCCTATGACGCTGCGCACCATCACCCCGACGCCGACACGCGCAAACAAAACCAGAGTTTTTACGAGTTCATGGTGCCGCTGGTCAAGGGTTACAGCACCGAGATGAGTCTGGAAGTGACCTCACTGGGTGTGCAGGTGCACGGCGGCATGGGCTTCATTGAAGAAACCGGTGCGGCGCAGTACTACCGCGACGCCAAAATTCTGACCATCTACGAAGGCACCACGGCGATTCAGGCTAACGACCTGGTGGGTCGCAAGACCTCGCGTGATGGTGGCCAGACGGCCCGCGCGATAGCCGGGCAGATCGAAGTCACTGAGGCAGAACTTCGCGCACAAGGTGGCGCTGCCGCGCTGGTCGTCGCCAAACGCTTGCAGGCGGCGCGGCTGGCTTTGCTCGACGTGATTGACTTTGTCGCCGGCAATTCCAAGGCATCACCCAACGCGGTGTTTGCCGGCAGCGTGCCCTACCTGATGCTGGCGGGCAACGTGGTGGCCGGCTGGCAGATGGCGCGTGCGCTGCTGGTGGCCGAGCAGGCGCTGGCCAGCGGTGACGCCGGTGACTTTGGCGCCGACTTCATGCGCGCCAAGATCACCACGGCGCGCTTTTATGCCGACCACTTGCTGACCAAAGCCCCGGGTATCCGCGACGCCATCGTCGAAGGTGCAGACAGCGTGACTGCGCTGGCTGTCGACGCTTTCTGAGGCCGCCCTGATCAGGCGCTGAAGAAATTCTTCAGCTTGTCGGTCCAGCCTTCTTCGGTCGGCGAATGTCTGGCGCCGCCTTTTCTCAAAGACTCCTCAAACTCCTTGAGTAGCTTGCGTTGGGCCTCTGTCAGTTTGACCGGTGTCTCTATCGCAATGTGGCAGTACAAATCACCCGGGTAGCTTGATCGCACACCTTTGATGCCTTTGCCGCGCAGGCGGAACTGTTTGCCGGCTTGCGTGCCTTCGGGAATGTCAATGGCCGCTTTGCCTGAAAGGGTGGGCACTTCAATTTCACCGCCCAGGGATGCACGCGGAAAACTGACGGGCACCACACAGTGCAGGTCGTCGCCTTCGCGCTCAAAAATTTCGTGCTTTTTGATGCGGATCTCGATGTACAGGTCACCCGGCGGGCCGCCGTTGGTGCCCGGCTCACCGTTGCCGGTGGAGCGGATGCGCATGCCGTCGTCAATGCCGCCCGGGATTTTGACTTCCAGGGTTTTGTTGGTTTTGGTCTTGCCCACGCCGTGGCAGGCCACGCAAGGCTCGGGAATCAGTTTGCCGGTGCCTTTGCACTGCGGGCAGTTTTGCTGCACGCTGAAAAAGCCCTGGCGCATTTGAACCACGCCGTGGCCATGGCAGGTGGTGCAGGTCGCCACCTTGGTGCCGGGCTTGGCGCCGTTGCCGTGGCAGATGCCGCAGTCGTCCCAGCTGGGGATACGGATCTGCGCGTCTTTGCCGGCAGCGGCTTCTTCGAGTGTGACTTCCATGGCGTAGCTGAGGTCTCCGCCGCGAAACACCTGACGGCCGCCACGTTGCTGGCCGCGGTTGGCGTTGTTGAACACGTCGCCGAAAATATCGCCAAAGGCTTCTGCAAAACCGCCAAAACCTTCAGCCCCGCCAGCGCCAGCGCCACCGCCGCGCATGTTGGGGTCTACACCGGCGTGGCCATACTGGTCATAGGCTGCGCGCTTGTTGGCGTCGGACAGCATTTCATAGGCTTCTTTGGCTTCTTTGAATTTTTCTTCAGAAGCCTTGGAGCCGTCACCCTGATTGCGGTCAGGGTGGTGCTTCATCGCGAGTTTGCGATACGCTTTTTTGATGTCCTCTTCGCTGGCGTTTTTGGGTACACCCAGCGTGTCGTAGTAATCTTTTTTGGCCATGAAACTGCGTCGTCAGTGAAAGTTAAAGAGCGTGTGCCGGATGCAGGAAAGCGGAATCAAGGCTGGGCCCTGATTCCGCTTTGAGGCATCGGGTTTGCGCCCGAAGAATAGCCTTAAGTCTTTTTGACTTCTTTGACTTCTGCGTCAACCACATTATCGTCGGCTGCCTTGGCGTTGGCATCGCTGCCCGCTGCACCGGCGGCGCCGCCTGGACCTGCAGCCGCGGCCTGCTCGGCCTGGTTGGCTTGCATGTCAGCGTACATTTTTTCACCCAGCTTCTGGCTGGCTTCCATCAGGGCGGTGTTCTTGGCTTCGATGGCGGCCTTGTCTTCACCCTTCAGAGCTTCTTCCATGTCGCTAATGGCTTTTTCGATTTTTTCCTTCTCGCCGGCGTCCAGCTTGTCACCGTACTCGCCCAGTGATTTACGAACGCTGTGCACCATGGCTTCGGCGCTGTTCTTGGCCTGAACGAACTCGACTTTTTCTTTGTCGGCCACGGCATTGAGCTCAGCGTCCTTGACCATCTGCTGAATTTCGGCTTCACTCAAACCGGAGTTGGCCTTGATGGTGATCTTGTTTTCCTTGCCGGTGCCTTTGTCTTTAGCGCCCACGTGCAGGATGCCGTTGGCGTCGATGTCAAAAGATACTTCAATTTGCGGCGTACCGCGTGCGGCCGGTGGAATGCCTTCGAGGTTGAACTCGCCAAGGCCCTTGTTGCCCGAGGCGATCTCGCGCTCGCCCTGAAACACCTTGATGGTCACGGCCGGCTGGTTGTCTTCGGCGGTGGAGAAGGTTTGTGCGAACTTGGTCGGGATGGTCGTGTTCTTCTTGATCATCTTGGTCATCACGCCGCCCATGGTCTCGATGCCCAGCGACAAAGGCGTCACGTCGAGCAGCAGCACATCGGTGCGGTCACCCGAGAGCACCTGGCCCTGAATGGCTGCGCCCACGGCAACGGCTTCGTCGGGGTTGACGTCTTTGCGCGGGTCGCGACCGAAGAATTCTTTGACCTTCTCCTGCACCTTGGGCATGCGGGTCATGCCGCCGACCAGGATCACGTCATGGATGGCGCTGACGTCGATGCCGGCGTCTTTGACGGCCATGCGACAAGGCGCGATGGTGCGCTCTATGAGCTCGTCGACCAGGCTCTCGAGCTTGGCGCGTGTCATCTTGATGTTCAGGTGTTTCGGGCCCGATGCATCGGCCGTGATGTAGGGCAGGTTGACATCGGTCTGCGCGCTGTTGGACAGCTCGATCTTGGCTTTTTCAGCGGCTTCTTTCAGGCGCTGAAGTGCCAGCACGTCTTTGCCCAGGTCAACGCCTTGTTCTTTCTTGAACTCGGCAATGATGAAGTCGATGATGCGCTGATCAAAGTCTTCGCCGCCCAGGAAGGTGTCGCCGTTGGTGGACAGCACTTCAAATTGTTTTTCGCCATCCACGTCGGCGATCTCGATGATGGAGATGTCGAACGTGCCGCCGCCCAGGTCATACACCGCGATCTTGCGGTCGCCTTTTTCCTGCTTGTCCAGGCCAAAGGCCAGGGCAGCCGCGGTGGGTTCGTTGATGATGCGCTTGACGTCCAGGCCGGCAATGCGGCCGGCGTCTTTGGTGGCCTGACGCTGTGCGTCATTGAAGTAAGCCGGCACGGTGATCACCGCTTCGGTCACTGCTTCGCCGAGGTAGTCTTCGGCGGTTTTCTTCATCTTGCGCAGAATGTCGGCGCTGACCTGCTGGGCCGACATCTTGGTGCCGCGCACTTCGACCCAGGCGTCGCCGTTGTCGGCAGCCACGATCTTGTAAGGCATCAGGTCGATGTCTTTTTGAACTTCTTTTTCGCCGAACTTGCGGCCGATCAGGCGCTTGACGGCGTACAGGGTGTTCTTGGGGTTGGTGACCGCCTGGCGCTTGGCCGAGGCGCCGACCAGCACTTCGCCGCCGTCCTGGTAAGCGACGATGGACGGCGTGGTGCGCGCGCCCTCAGAGTTTTCGATCACGCGGGGCGTGTTGCCTTCCATGATGGACACGCAGCTGTTGGTGGTGCCGAGGTCAATGCCGATGATTCTTCCCATGATGCTTTTCTCCTGATAGATGTTGATTTTTGAGCCTGAGCAAAGACTCCAAGCGCCTGGCCATGAGACCTTGGCCGCCTATGTCAATGACTTAAGGCTAAGTCGGCAAACTTCAAGACCGCCGGCGACTTATTTGCACTGGCTTATTGCGGGGCTGCCACCGTCACCAGCGCAGGCCGGAGCACGCGGTCAGCAATCAGATAGCCTTTTTGCAACACGCTGACCACGGTGTTGGCTTCCTGGGCAGAGCCGGCCGGCAGCGGCACCATGCTGATGGCCTGGTGCTGATGGGGGTCGAATTTGGTGCCCGCAGCCGGGTCAATGGCCATCACGCGGTTGCGTTCCAGGGCGCTTTTGAGTTGTTGAAGGGTCGCTTCTGTGCCTTCACGTATCTGCTGGGCGCTGGCGTCTTTGAGCAGCAAGCCGGCTTCCAGGCTGTCGGTCACGGGCAGCAGGCTTTCTGCAAAGCTTTCGACTGCGAATTTCCTGGCCTTGGAGATCTCGTCATCGGCGCGGCGGCGGGCATTTTCAGCCTCGGCCTTGGCGCGCAGGTAGTTGTCAGCAAGTTCGACGTTTTTGACTTTCAGGGCGTCCAACTCGGCTTGCAAGGCGCTTTGGGCATCGGCTTGATTGGCAGCTTGGGCTGCTTCAAGCTCTTCAGGGCTGGCAGCGCCGGTCAGTGTGGAGTTGTTGTCTGGAGGCGTGTTGGGGGTCATGCTGAGAGAGGGTAAAAAAATAAAACTGAATTGTTAATTGGGGTTGTCAAAGCCCTTTTCAAGACATGTCCCTCTGCGGCTGCAGATTTTCAGGACGGTCAGGCCGTTTGGCCCTTTCAGCGGGGCGCCGGAGCGTCGCTATTTGGATTTTTTGGCGCTTGGCGCAGCCTTAGCGGCGCTCGACTTGGCCTGGCTGATGGTCCATTTGGTGGCAAAGGCTTGCAGATCATTGAGCCGGTTGAGTAAATCAGCGCCCAAATAAGTCACCACATAGCCCTCACCCCGGTGGTCCAACAGACCGGCTGCTCTGAGCTCTTTGATGCGGGTGTTCAGCGTGTTGGGTGTGATTTGTCCGATGCTGTCTTGCAGCAGGCGAAATGTTTGCGGATGGCCGTCTTTGAGAGCCCACAACACACGCAGTGCGTAGCGGGCTTCCAGCAACTCCAGCAGTTGCCCTATGGCGGCATTGTCTTTCGCACTCATGGCGGCGTTTCCCTCACGGTCATTGGATTGTCTGGCCAGAGGAATCCGTCGCCGGTGCACTGCTGAGCTCAGTACCCACTATATCAAAACTCCAGCATTGCTCCTTATTTGCTAGCTAATCTGCGCAAGGGCCCGGCGACGCGACCGGACTCACAGCGAGACCGCACGGCCGATTTGCGCAGACACAGTCAGCGCGTCAATCAAGCGGTGCACCTGCAGCGCTGAGCGACCACTCACTGCCGGCGAGCCGCCAGAGCTTATCGCTTGCAGAAAATCTGCAATCACCGCCTGGTGCGCGTGATGGTCAAAAGCCATGACATTGGCGCCGGTGCCGGTGGCCTGGTGCGTGCCCGCGCTCAGGCGGCGTCCATCGACCAGTTCCGCCTGCATCTGGCCGGCTTCCAGTGTGGCGCTGCCGCGCGTGAAATTCAGCGCGATGCGCTCAGGAAAGCCAGGGTAAGCGGCGGTGGTGGCATCCAGACTCCCGATGGCGCCGTTGGCAAAACTGAGGACGGCGGTCACGGTGTCCTCGCATTCCATGCGGTGCACGGCACTGGTGCGGGCCAGGGCGGTGACCTGCGTGGGCAGCTCGGTCAGGCTGAGCAGCAGGTCCAGGGTGTGGATGGCCTGCGTGATCAACACGCCGCCGCCGTCGCGTGCCAGCGTGCCGCGGCCCGGTTCGTCGTAATAACTTTGCGGGCGCCACCAGCGCATGCTGCAAGA
>CANIDW010000105.1 GCA_947466165.1 Comamonadaceae bacterium
CTGGCCTATGGAGGCAGCGCCAGCCTGCCGGCGGCGCCCAACCCGGCCAGCTTCTGGTCTGCGGCAACACTGGCCCTGGCGGCAGTAGCGCTGAGCTTTTTGGCCCTTTTGTGGCGGGCCATCAGAGCCCCCCGGGATCCCGCTCAAAGACACTGAAACGATGGTCCGCGGGGGCACGCCAGCCAGCTCCCCACTCCACGGCACTGGAAAATATGACAAGATCTGTTTGTCACACAAATGTCATGTTGCCAACCTAAAGTCCGTAGTGTCTTTTTCACTACCGCAACGAGGACTTCTATGATCATCAAACGCACATTGCTCAAAACGGTTGCCGCTACCGTCTTCACCTGCATCGCCATGGGCTCAGCAATGGCCGCCGACATCACCGGCGCCGGCGCTACCTTCCCTTTCCCCATCTATTCCAAGTGGGCTGAAGCCTACAAAGCCGCTACCGGCACCGGCATGAACTACCAGTCCATCGGTTCGTCCGGTGGCATCAAGCAAATCCGCGCCAAGACAGTGACATTCGGCGCCACCGACGCTCCTGTGCCCGGCGCCGAGCTGGACAAAGACGGCATGGTCCAGTTCCCCGCCATCATCGGCGGCACCGTGCCTGTGCTCAACCTCGATGGTTTCAAGCCTGGTGAGTTGCGCATCTCCGGCCCCGTGCTGGCCGACGTCTTCATGGGCAACATCTCCAAATGGAATGACGCCAAACTGGCCGCCCTGAACCCCGGCAAAAACCTGCCCGACGTGGCCATCACCGTGGTGCACCGCGCTGATGGTTCCGGCACCACCTTCAACTTCACAGACTACCTGAGCGCTATCAGCAAAGAATGGGCTGACAAAGTTGGCAAGAACGCCGCTGTCAAGTGGCCGGCAGCTTCGTCGGTCGGCGGCAAGGGCAACGAAGGTGTTGCAGCTAACGTCACCCGCATCAAAGGCTCGATCGGCTATGTCGAGTACGCCTACGTCAAGAAAAACAACATGAACTTCATGCAATTGCAAAATGCCGATGGCAAATTTGTAGCCCCCGATGACAAGACCTTTGCTGCGGCTGCTGCGGGTGCTGACTGGTTCAGCGTTCCAGGTATGGGCGTGTCCATGGTGAACGCCAAGGGCGCCACCTCCTGGCCCATCAGCACTGCGTCGTTCATCTTGATGTACAAGCAACCCGCCGACAAAGCGGCCTCTGCCGAAGCTCTGAAGTTCTTTGAGTGGGCCTTCAAAAATGGCGGCAAAATGGCCGACGATCTGGACTATGTCGCCCTGCCTACCAGCCTGACTGACCAGATCCGCAGCAAAGTCTGGTCACAAATCCAGAAGTAAAACCTGCAAAAAAATCCTCTGTGGGCCTGCGTTTTGCAGGCCCACAGTATTTTTAGAAAAAGCAAAATGACCAGGGTAATGTCATGAGCATGGAAGCCAGTATGAGTTCATCAACCGCGCAGCCCGACACTGTGATGACAGAATCCAACCAGCCCAACATGGTGGAAGTCGCTAAGCGGCAAAGGTTTCAAGACATCGTCTTTCACCGCCTCACGCAAACTTTTTCGCTGCTGGTATTGCTGGCCCTGACTGGCATCATTGCTTCGCTGTTCATCAATGCCTGGCCGGCATTTCAAAAATTTGGCATTCACTTTATATGGCGTGTCGAATGGGACATCGTCAACGAAGAATTTGGTGCCGCCATCTCAATCGTCGGCACACTGGCCAGCGCCGGTATTGCCATGCTGATCGCTGTGCCCCTGGCTTTTGGAATTGCGGTTTTCCTGACAGAAACCTGCCCCACCTGGTTGCGTCGACCACTGGGAACCGCCATCGAGTTACTGGCGGCTGTGCCCTCCATCATTTACGGTATGTTTGGTCTGTTTGTCTTTGCACCACTTTTTGCAGACTACCTTCAAGTACCTCTGCAAAAAATCCTGGGCGGTATGCCCTTAGTCGGTTTTTTATTCGGTGGTTCCACCAACGGCATGGGCATTCTGGCGGCTGGCATTGTGCTGGCTTTCATGGTGCTGCCCTTCATCGCCGCAGTCATGCGCGACGTGTTCGAGGTCACACCGCCCATCCTGCGTGAGTCGGCTTACGGCTTGGGTTGCACCACCTGGGAAGTCATCCGCAATGTTGTGCTCCCTTATACGCAAAAGGGCGTGATCGGCGGCATCATGCTGGGTCTGGGTCGCGCACTGGGCGAGACCATGGCGGTCACCTTCGTCATCGGCAATGCCAACCGGATGCCGACATCCTTATTCTCCCCGGGCACGTCTATCGCCTCCACCCTGGCCAATGAATTTGGCGAGGCGGCAGACTTTCACATCTCCACTTTGTTTGCGTTGGCGTTCCTGCTGTTTGTGATCACTTTTGTGGTGCTGGCCATGGCCAAATTGCTGATCAACCGCACCGAAAAAGCGAAGGGCATTTGACATGTTGACCAATTTCAACCAACAACTCTACGCCCGCCGTCGCCGCGCCAATTCACAGGGACTGTTTTTGTCGATGTGCGCTATGGCACTTGGTTTGGCAGTGCTGCTGTGGATTTTGTTTGTACTTTTCTCAAACGGTCTGGCCGCGCTGGACTGGAACTTGTTGACCAAAGACACGCCCGCACCGGGCTCTGAAGGCGGCGGGCTGCGCAATGCCATCGTCGGCAGCCTGATGATGGTGGGTTTGTCGGTCTTGGTGTCTACGCCTGTAGGTATTTTGGCTGGGGTCTACTTGACTGAATATGGCGACCAGAGCAAGACCGCTGGGCTGACACGCTTTGTCACCGACATCATGCTGTCGGCCCCTTCCATCGTGCTGGGGCTTTTTGTGTACGCCATCGCGGTGGCTACATTCGGCCGCTTCTCAGGTTATGCAGGCAGCCTGGCTTTGTCGCTGATTGCTATTCCGGTGGTGATGCGTACCACCGAAAACATGCTCAGGCTGGTGCCGGGAAGTCTTCGCGAAGCAGCCTTTGCGCTGGGTGCACCACGCTGGAAGGTCTCAACCCTGGTCACATTGCGGGCGGCCAAAAGTGGCGTCATCACGGGCTTGCTGTTAGCCCTTGCACGTATCAGCGGCGAGACTGCGCCTCTTTTGTTCACTGCGCTGAACAACCAGTTTTACAGCACCGACATGAGCAAGCCCATGGCCAACTTGCCGGTAGTGATCTTTCAGTTTGCCATGAGCCCTTACGAAAACTGGATTCGTTTGGCTTGGGGTGGCGCTCTGCTGGTCACCATGGCCGTATTGGTTCTGAATATCCTGGCGCGGGTTTTCTTCCGTGAAAAGGTCAGCGCTTAAAAAAGCCGACCTGCCGTCTTGACTCATTTCAAACATTGACAGACTGAATACAAACCGGACCGAAAAAATGCCTGAAACCCTTAAAGAACTTAAAAACGCGATCGAGGTGCGTAACCTCGACTTTTACTACGGCAAATTTCGCGGACTTAAAGAAGTCACCATGAATATTGCCGAACGCAAAGTAACGGCATTCATCGGGCCTTCAGGCTGCGGAAAATCAACCTTGCTGCGAACACTCAACCGCATGTACAGCCTGTACCCTGGACAGCGAGCCGAAGGTGAGATCAATTTTTACGGCACCAACATCCTGGACGCAAAGCAGGACTTGAATTTGCTTCGTGCCCGCATCGGCATGGTGTTCCAAAAACCGACACCTTTTCCGATGACTATTTACGAAAACATTGCTTTTGGCGTTCGTCTCTACGAAAGTATGAACAAGAGCGACATGGACGAGCGAGTCGAATGGGCCTTGACCAAGGCTGCATTGTGGAACGAAGTCAAAGACAAGCTGGGGCAAAACGGCCTGTCGCTGTCCGGTGGCCAGCAGCAGCGTCTTTGCATCGCCCGCAGCGTGGCTGTCAAACCCTCGGTGTTGTTGCTTGATGAGCCTACTTCCGCCTTGGACCCGATTTCTACCGGCAAGGTGGAGGAGCTGATCAATGAGCTCAAAAATGATTACACCATTGCCATCGTGACACACAATATGCAGCAGGCCGCCCGCTGCAGTGACTTCACTGCCTACATGTACCTGGGTGAACTGATTGAGTTCGGTGCGACAGAGCAGATATTCTTCAAGCCTAAACGTACAGAAACAGAAGACTACATCACAGGAAGGTTTGGTTAATCATGAGCGACAAACACATCTCCAGCCAATTCGACGCAGAACTCAACTCCATCTCAACCCATGTCCTGGAGATGGGCGGACTGGTTGAGGCTCAGTTGCACCAGGCCATTTATGCGTTGGTGCATCTGAGTTTGGAAAAAGCAGAACAGGTACTGGAAAAAGAAGCCGTTATCAACCAGATGGAGATGAGCATTGACCACGAGATCATCTCCACCATTGGCCGGCGTCAACCGACGGCACGTGACTTGCGCTTTTTGATGGCCATCTCACGCACCACCCAAAACCTGGAGCGTGCAGGTGACGAAATCGCCCGCATTGCACGCATGGTCAAATCCATCATACAAAACGGCACGCCTCGCAATTTGCCCAGCTCAGAATTGCGCGTGGCCTCCGACCTGGCCGCTGCCCTGCTGCGCAAAACGCTTGACTCGTTTGCTCGGCTTGACACCACCATGGCAGTGGCCATCATCAAGCAGGACAACGAAATCGACGACGAATACAACGGTTTCTTACGCAAGTTGATCACCTACATGATGGAAGATCCACGCACCATTTCGCCCAGCCTTGACTTACTTTTCCTCGCAAAGTCGATTGAGCGCGTTGGCGATCACGCGAAAAACATTGCAGAACAAATTATTTTCATCGTCAAAGGCGAGGATGTACGCCACACGCCAATGAGCCAAGTGGAGTCCGTCGTCAAATGAGAAAACTGCCCAGAGTTCTGGTGGTCGAGGACGAACCCTCCATCGCTGAACTTATCGCTGTGAACCTGCGGCATAACGGCTTTTCGCCGACTGTTGTGTATGACGGCTCTGCCGCCCAACGTGAAGTCGATGCCGTCCTGCCGGATCTGATTCTGCTGGACTGGATGCTCCCCGGCGAGAGCGGCGCTTCGCTGGCAAGACAATGGCGTAAAAATGACCGCACTAAATCCGTGCCGATCATCATGCTGACAGCCCGCAGCGACGAGTCTGACAAAATCCAGGGCCTGGATGCCGGCGCTGATGACTACATCACCAAACCCTTTTCAACGCAAGAGATGCTTGCACGAATCCGGGCACTCATGCGCAGACGCGCGCCTGAAACGATCAAAGACTCGGTACAGGTGGGAGAACTGACATTGGACGCCGGCACGTACCGGGTTTCATACCGGTCTCAAGAACTCAAAATCGGACCGACAGAGTTCAAACTTTTGCACTACCTGATGAAGCATGCCGAACGGGTTCACAGCCGCAGCACCTTGCTGGACAAGGTGTGGGGTGACCATGTGTTTATTGAAGAGCGCACGGTCGACGTCCATGTCAAGCGGCTGCGCGAATCACTCTGTGATGCCTCCTGCATGGTGGAAACCGTCAGAGGTGCCGGTTATAGACTGACTGTTCAGGGCAAGCCAGTCATGGCGGCATGACGCGACGCCCGATTGAACTGCTGGCCCTCGTAACCCTGGGCGCTGCCTGGGGACTTTCCGAGGGTTCGCCAGGTTTAACTTTTGCCGGCGCGGCCTGTGGCGCAGTTGTATGGAGCGCCTGGGATGCAGTGCGTGCAGCGCGTCTGCTGGCTTGGCTGAACAACTTTGACTTGAAGAGCTCGCCACGAATCTCCGGCGTATGGCTAGAAATATACGACCGAAGCAGGAAAATATTCAAGAAACTAGAAAAGCAACAGCTGTCAAGTGACAACAAGCTGTCTAATTTTCTGGCCGCGATCCAAGCCTCACCCAACGGCGTCGTGCTGCTCGATGATTCAGGTCGCATTGAGTGGGTCAACCTGACCGCAGCCAACCAATTGGGTGTTGATCCCCAACGCGACCTCGGCCAATACGTTCAAAACCTGGTGCGGTCCC
>CANIDW010000106.1 GCA_947466165.1 Comamonadaceae bacterium
ATGGATTTGAAGCTCAATGAGTAAGAGAAGAGATTCCAGAAACCAAAAAAGCCGCCTGGGTGCCAGGGCGGCTTTTGAAAGAGAACAAGACACGGGTCAACACCATGAAATCATTATGCACGAGCACAATGTCTGTGAAGTGACGCTTTCATCACAGAGGCCCATGACCCGCTAAAGCAGGGCAGACTTTAAGCTGATTTCTTGAGCACCTTGACTGCCTTGAGCACATCATCCACATGGCCGGGTACTTTCAGGCCGCGCCACTCTTCTTTGAGGGTGCCGTCTGCGCCGATCAAAAAGGTGCTGCGCTCGATGCCTTTGACTTTTTTGCCATACATGATCTTGTTTTTGACCACGCCGAACATGTGGCACATTTTTTCCTCGGTATCAGCGATCAGCTCGAAGGGCAGCTCAAGCTTGGACTTGAACTCGTCATGCGACTTCATGTTGTCGCGCGAAACACCGAAAACGGTTGCCCCTGCTTTGACAAAATCTTTGTATTTGTCGCGGAATTGCATGGCTTCTGTGGTGCAGCCGGGGGTGTTGTCTTT
Source organism: Comamonadaceae bacterium (assembly GCA_947466165.1). Classification (GTDB taxonomy): domain Bacteria; phylum Pseudomonadota; class Gammaproteobacteria; order Burkholderiales; family Burkholderiaceae_C; genus Polaromonas. The sequence goes on from CANIDW010000106.1 coordinate 552, forward strand.
GGGGTAGAAATACAGAACGACCACTTTGCCCAGATGGGTCTGATTAGAAACTTTGAGCCCGCCTGTGGCAACTGCTTCAAATTCGGGGAGAGGTTTGTTAACGACGACTGCCATACTGCTTAAACCCTGACAAAAGTTGTGTTTGGCCCTTGGCCTTGAGCGGCAAAAAAGCCCGAAAGCTCTTAGGGCGCCTTATGCAACCCCTGATTTTACTCTGAATGTGGTTTTGATCCCAGTGGGCTCAGGCGGGAGGCTCAATCAGGAGAGCGGCGATCACATGCCGGCCTTCCCCTGCAAGAATGTTGTAAGTGCGGCAAGCAGCCAGCGTGTCCATGGTTTCCAGGCCGATACGCAAGCCCATCAAGCCACTCAAAAAAGCCGGGGGCACAAAGCGCAGCAGCGCGCCGCTGCCAAATATCACGAGTTCCGGGCGCAGGCTGGCAATTTCCTCAAAATGCCTGGCCGTCAGGTCTGCAAAGCGCTCGCATGGCCAGATTTGGCGTTCGCCGCGCGAGCCAATGAGCACGCTGCTATGGATTTTTTCAGCCACACCTTGGCTGGCCAGCCCGACCCAGCCCGGGCCATAGCCAAGAATAGATTGGGCTTCAAGACGATCTGGTTGGAGTTTCATGCTGTGCGGATTAGGGCCTTTGAGACCATGGAGGCTGGATACTTTGAAAGAGGGTCATGAGCGGTTTTCACTGGCTAGCGACCGGCTGGTCTTCGCCTTAGAAGAACCATTTTATGTGGTCAAATTAAGGTTTGCCTCTGAGCGCTCCCCTTGTTGCTGCCATGGATGCGGCCAAGCTGACTCAGATCACCCGTGGAGTGAAGGATTTAAACATGCCAACAACACCCAAACCCATCACCAAATCGGCCAAGCTGGCCAATGTTTGCTATGACATCCGGGGTCCTGTCATGGAAGCGGCGCGGCAGATGGAAGAGGATGGGCACAAGATCATCAAGCTCAATATCGGCAATCTGGCGGTGTTCGGCTTTGACGCCCCTGAGGAAATCCAGCAGGACATGATCCGTAACCTGCCCAACTCGGCGGCTTACTCAGACTCCAAAGGCATTTTCGCCGCCCGCAAAGCCGTGATGCACGAAACGCAGAAGCAGGGTGTTAAGGGCGTGACCTTGGACGATATTTACTTGGGCAACGGCGCCAGCGAATTGATCGTCATGGCCACCAATGCGCTGCTCAACGACGGCGATGAGTTGCTACTACCAGCCCCGGACTATCCGCTGTGGACTGCGGCGGTCAGTCTTTCCGGCGGCACCCCGGTGCATTATTTGTGCGACGAGGCCAATGGCTGGATGCCTGATCTGGCCGATATCAAACGCAAGATCACAGCCAATACCAAAGGCATTGTGGTGATCAACCCGAACAACCCCACAGGTGCTCTTTACTCAGATGCATTGCTGGGCGAGATCATCAAGTTGGCACGCCAGCACAACCTGGTGATCTTTGCCGATGAAGTCTATGACAAGGTGCTGTATGACGGTGTCAAACACACGGCCATCGCCAGCTTGTCTGAGGATATTTTGACTTTGACCTTCAACTCCTTGTCAAAGAGTTACCGCTCCTGCGGCTACCGGGCTGGCTGGATGGCGGTCTCGGGTGACAAAAAACGGGCCCGCGACTACATCGAAGGCCTGAACATGCTCTCCAGCATGCGTTTGTGTGCCAACGTCCCCGGTCAGTGGGCTATACAGACCGCGCTGGGCGGCTACCAGAGCATCAACGACCTGGTGGGCCCGGGCGGTAGATTGCGTCGTCAGCGCGATCTGGCGCATGAACTGATCACCGCCATTCCCGGTGTGACTTGCGTCAAGCCCAGCGCGGCCTTGTACATGTTCCCCAGACTCGACCCGAAGATGTACCCGATTGCCAATGACCAGCAATTTATTCAGGAAATGTTGCAAGAAACCAAGGTCCTGCTGGTTCAGGGCACAGGCTTTAACTGGCCGTCCACAGACCATTTCCGGATTGTTTTCCTTCCGCATGAAGATGATCTGCGTGAGGCTATCCACCGGGTCGCCAAGTTTCTGGAGAGCTACCGCCAGCGCAACGCCTTAACGCCCAGTTTGACGGCGGTCAAAGCGGCTGCCTGAGCGCTCCGGTTTCGGCTGCTGCTTAAAAAGTTTGTGCCTCGTGCATGGCTTTTGTGGCCCGGACTTTTGAATTTTCTCTGATTGAATCGAATCATGAAATTGAGTAATTTGCCACCTCTTCAAGTGGGCCTGTTGGGCATCGGCGTTGTCGGCAGCGGTGTGTTCAATGTGCTGACCCGCAATCAGGAAGAAATCCTGCGCCGTGCCGGTCGCGGCATTGAAATCACCATGGTCGCCGACCTGGACACGGCACGCGCACAAGCGGCTGTGGGACCTTCCGTCAAAGTAGTGAACGACGCTCGCGCCATCATTGCCAACCCCGATATTGATATCGTCATCGAATTGATTGGCGGCTACGGCATTGCGCGCCAATTGGTGATGGAGGCCATTGAGGCCGGCAAGCATGTGGTCACCGCGAACAAAGCCTTGCTTGCTGTGCATGGCACCGAGATTTTTGCGGCCGCACACCGCAAAGGCGTCATGGTGGCTTTTGAAGCGGCTGTGGCCGGTGGCATTCCCATCATCAAGGCCCTTCGTGAGGGTCTGACCGCCAACCGCATCGAATGGATCGCCGGCATCATCAACGGCACCACCAATTTCATCCTGAGCGAAATGCGCGACAAAGGCCTTGGCTTTGACGTGGTCCTCAAGGAAGCGCAACGCCTCGGTTACGCTGAGGCAGACCCGACCTTTGACATCGAAGGCGTGGATGCCGCGCACAAAGCCACCATCATGTCGGCCATTGCCTTTGGCATTCCGGTGCAGTTTGACAAGGCCCACGTGGAAGGTATCACCAAGCTCGACGCGCTGGACATCAAATACGCTGAACAGCTGGGCTACCGTATCAAGCTGCTGGGCATCACCAAACGCGTGGCCAGTGGTGTTGAGCTGCGCGTGCATCCCAGCTTGATTCCCGCCAAGCGCCTGATTGCCAATGTCGAAGGCGCCATGAATGCCGTCATGGTGCAAGGCGATGCCGTCGGCACCACGCTTTATTACGGCAAAGGTGCCGGCAGCGAGCCAACGGCCAGCGCGGTGATTGCCGACCTGGTTGACATCACGCGTCTGCACACCGCCGATGCGGCCCAACGCGTGCCGCATCTGGCTTTTCAGCCCGACGCCATGAGCGATGCGCGCGTGCTGCCCATGAGCGAGGTGGTCACCAGTTATTACCTGCGTTTGAAAGTGGCCGACGAAGCCGGTGTACTGGCCCGTGTCACAGGCCTGCTGGCCGATGCGGGTATCAGCATTGACGCAGTGTTGCAGCGCGAAGCCGATGAGGTTGGTGGCGAAGGTTCGACCCAGACCGATCTGATCATCCTGACACACGACTGCGTTGAAGACTCCATGAACAAGGCCATGGCCAAAATGCAAGCGCTGCCCAGCGTGCTGGCGCCCATTACCCGCATTCGCAAAGAGGAACTGGCCTGATGCGCTATGTGTCGACACGCGGTGACAAAAGCCCGCAGCAGTTTTGCGATATTTTGCTCGAAGGCTTGGCCCCCGATGGCGGCCTCTACCTGCCAGAGCACTATCCGGCCGTTGATGCCAAAACGCTGAGCGCCTGGCGCAAGATTTACCTGGAGCAGGGCTATGCAGACCTGGCTTTTGAAATCTTGTTTCTTTACATCGACGATATTCCGGCTGCAGATCTGCGGGCTTTGTGTCGCAAAACCTACACGGCCGCCGTTTTCAACTCGCCTGAGATCGTGCCCTTGAAAAAACTCGATGAAGGCTTTTACCTCGAGGCTCTTTCCAACGGCCCGACCCTGGCTTTCAAAGACATGGCGATGCAGTTGCTGGGCAACCTGTTCGAATACCAACTGGCTCGCCGAAACGAAGTGCTCAACATCCTGGGCGCCACCAGCGGCGACACCGGAAGCGCGGCTGAGTACGCCATGCGCGGCAAAAAAGGCGTGCGTGTTTTCATGACTTCGCCGAACGGCCGCATGAGCCCTTTTCAACAGGCGCAGATGTTCAGCCTGATGGACGAAAACATTCACAACATCGCCGTTGAAGGCGTTTTTGACGATTGTCAGGACATCGTCAAAGCAGTTTCTAACGACCTTGATTTCAAGCGCCGCTACAAGATCGGCACCGTCAACTCCATCAATTGGGCACGTTTGCTGGCCCAGGTGGTTTACTACTTTGCCGGTTACTTTCAAACCCCGGCATCCGCCGACGGCGGTCAGGTCAGTTTCACTGTGCCCTCGGGTAATTTCGGCAATGTTTGTGCCGGTCATGTGGCTCGCATGATGGGGCTGCCGATCGCTCAGTTGGTGGTGGCCACCAATGAAAACGATGTGCTCGATGAATTTTTTCGCACTGGCGTTTACCGTGTGCGCAACTCGCTTGACACGCTCGAAACCTCCAGTCCGTCAATGGATATCTCTAAGGCCTCTAACTTCGAGCGTTTTGTGTTTGACCTGGTCGGACGCGACGCTGCACTGACCTCAGATCTGTTCGGGCGGCAACTCAGCACGCAGGGCTATTTTGATTTGAGTGCGCATCCCGCTTTTGTAGAAGCTGCCACCCGCTACGGTTTTGCCAGCGGCAAAAGTACGCACGCCAACCGCCTTCAAACCATCCGCGACACTTCTGACCGCTTTGACGTGGTCATTGACACGCACACAGCCGACGGCGTCAAAGTGGCCCGTGAGCACCTGCTGGCGGGGGTTCCTATGCTGGTGCTTGAGACGGCTTTGCCGATCAAGTTTGCTGCAACCATCGAGCAGGCTTTGGGCCGTCCCCCCGAAAGACCGCCCGGCTTTGACGGCATTGAGGACTTGCCCAAGCGCGTCAAGCTCATGCCCGCCGATGTGGACCAGATCAAAGCCTATGTGGTGGCGCATGCCGGTTGACCGCATTGGCCTTGCCGGCTTCGTGAAAGATTGCACATGAATGTTGTTGGCTTTGCCGGCTACTCAGGCTCTGGCAAGACCACCCTGGTCGAGCAAGTCATCATGGCGCTCAAGCAGCAGGGCCTGCGCGTGTCAGTGGTTAAGCATGCGCACCATAACTTTGACATCGACCAGCCCGGCAAGGACACTTTCCGCCACCGCAGTGCCGGCGCTTTTGAGGTGGTGGTCGCCTCTAAGCAGCGCCTGGCGTTGATGCGCGAGTTCGAACAGCCGGCGCAGCTCAATGTGCATCATCTGATTGCCGAGCTGTATACCGGTGTTGACTGGGTACTGGTCGAGGGCTTCAAAAGCAGTGATCTGCTCAAAATAGAGGTTTGGCGTGCTCCGACAGATGCTTATGCCGGCATGCCGGCGCTGTACCCGAA
>CANIDW010000107.1 GCA_947466165.1 Comamonadaceae bacterium
GGCTGATGCGCCAGGCCGGGCGCTATTTGCCCGAGTACCGCGCCACGCGGGCCAAGGCGGGTAGTTTCATGGGGCTGGCCACCAACACCGACTACGCCACCGAAGTGACCCTGCAACCGCTGGAGCGTTACCCGCTGGACGCGGCCATTTTGTTTTCTGACATCCTGACAGTCCCGGACGCCATGGGCCTGGGACTGTCGTTTGCGCTGGGCGAGGGCCCGAAGTTTGCCACCGCCGTGCGCGACGAGGCGGCCGTGGCCAAACTCGAAGTGCCCGACATGGCCAAGCTGCGCTATGTGTTTGACGCGGTCACCTCGATTCGCAAGGCTCTGAACGGCCGGGTTCCGCTGATCGGTTTTTCGGGCAGCCCCTGGACGCTGGCTTGCTACATGGTTGAAGGCCAGGGCTCGGACGACTACCGCCTGGTCAAGACCATGCTGTACCAGCGCCCCGACCTGATGCACCGCATGCTGGCCGTGAACGCCGACGCAGTGGCCGCCTACCTGAACGCGCAGATTGAAGCCGGCGCACAGGCAGTGATGATTTTTGACAGCTGGGGCGGCGTGCTGGCCGACGGTGCTTTTCAGCAGTTCAGCCTGGCCTACACCGCACGCGTGCTGGCCCAGCTCAAGCGCGAACACGATGGCGTGAGGATTCCGCGCCTGGTGTTTACCAAGGGCGGTGGCTTGTGGCTCGATGACATGGCCCCGCTCGACTGCGAGGTGCTGGGCCTGGACTGGACCGTGAACCTGGCCAAGGCGCGCGCGCTGGTAGGCGGCGCTGTGGGCGGGCCGGGCAAGGCGCTGCAAGGCAATATAGACCCCAATGTGCTGTTTGCCCAGCCGGCGCAGATAGAAACTGAAGTGGCCAGCGTGCTGAACAGCTTTGGCCAGCCGCACACGGATGCAGCCACCACGGGCCCCACACACATCTTCAATCTGGGGCATGGCATCAGCCAGTTCACACCGCCCGAGCATGTGGCTGCGCTGGTGAACGCCGTGCACACACACTCGAGCCGGATGCGGCAAGGTGCATGAGGATGCCTACCAAGGTTTTAAAATGCCCGGCCTTTGCGTAAAGACTTGAATCACACTAATCGTTTTTTATTCCTTAGCACAAAAAAATCCCCCTGCGCAAGTGACTTATGCACAAAAATAATGCTGCATCGCAGTGAACAGTCACAAATGCTCACAACAACGCTACAAAAGGGATAGCGAGCGTAAGTTGTTGATTTATAACGATTCACATAGTCTGCTTTTTTTACGGGCATTCTGGGAAAGCCCTTGATTTCAAAGGGCTGGCGCCCTGTCAATGCGAACTATCAACAAAGTTATCCACAGAAACTCTGGAAAACTGAAAGTGGGTTGTAAATCAAGCACTTAGAGACAGATGCGCAAGTGAAGCCCGAGAAAATCACCACAAATATTCATTTTTGGCTGCGCATTGTGGTGGCCGCGCCGGCCCACAGTGGCATTGGCGGGCCTTTGACTTACCGAAGTGAGTTACCACTGGCGCCGGGCCAATTGGTTCGCGTACCGCTGGGACGCCGTGAGGTGCTGGGCGTGGTCTGGGAAACGCTGCCGGACAGCGGTGATCTGCCCCCTGAACAAGCCCGTGCGGTGCTGGGCGCCCTTGAAGGACTGCCGCCGCTGAACGCCACCTGGCGCAGTCTGGTGGCTTTCACAGCGGGCTACTACCAGCGCTCGCTGGGCGAAGTTGCCCTGGCCGCGCTGCCGCCCCAGCTGCGCGAGTTGACGGCGGTGCAACTGGCGCGCCGGCTCAAACGCCCGCAAGCCGACACCTCCAGCGCCGAAACACCGCATGCAGGCCTGGCGCTCAGCCCCGAACAAAGCGCTGCGCTGGACCAGCTGGCGGCAGACCCGCGCCCGGCCCTGCTGTTTGGCAGCACCGGCAGCGGCAAGACCGAGGTCTACCTGCGCGCCGCCGCCCGTGTGCTGGCCCAAGACCCTGAAGCGCAAGTGCTGGTGATGGTGCCCGAGATCAACCTGACGCCGCAATTGCAGGCGCGCTTTGAAGCGCGTTTTGCGCACCTGGGGCGCGAGCGCGTGGTGGCGCTGCACAGCGGCCTGACGCCGGCGCAGCGCCTCAAAAGCTGGCTGGCCGCGCACGCCGGCGTGGCCCGGCTGGTGCTGGGCACGCGCATGGCGGTGCTGGCGTCCATGCCGAATTTGCGGCTGATCGTGGTCGATGAAGAGCATGACCCCAGTTACAAGCAACAAGAAGGTGCGCGCTACTCGGCGCGTGACCTGGCGGTGTACCGCGGGCGGCTGGAGGGCCAGCGTCAGGCAGAAGCCGCCGGATCGCCTCAAGCCACTGAAGCTTCGCCCGCCCAGGGCGCAACGCCGGCCTGCAACGTGATTCTCGGTTCGGCTACGCCATCGCTGGAAAGCTGGCAGGCCACGCTGGCCGGCCGCTACCAGCGCCTGAGCATGCACGAACGCATAGGCGCGCAAACCGACGATGGCAGCGTCCAGGGCGAGCTGCCCAAGGTGCGCATGGTGGACATGAACCACCAGCCCAAACACTGCACGCTGGCGCCGCCGCTGCTGGCGGCGATGGCCCAGCGCATTGCCCGCGGCGAGCAGTCACTGATTTTTTTGAACCGGCGCGGCTACGCACCCGTGCTGGCCTGCCATGACTGCGGCTGGAAAAGCGAATGCCCGCATTGCAGCGCGTACCGGGTGTTTCACAAAATAGACCGCACGCTGCGCTGCCACCACTGCGGATTCACCGAGCGCGTGCCGCGTGCCTGCCCGTCTTGCGGGAACGTGGACATCGCCCCGGTGGGCCGCGGTACCGAACGGCTTGAAGAGCACCTGGCCGAACTGCTGCAAGGCATCACGCGCCCGGACGGCAGCCCGCTGGTGATTGCGCGCATTGACGCGGACACCACGCGGCTCAAGGGCACGCTCGAGTCGCAACTGGCCAGCGTGCATGCCGGCGAGGTCGACGTGCTGGTGGGCACGCAAATGATTGCCAAGGGCCATGACTTCCGGCACATCACCCTGGTGGCCGCGGTGAACCCCGACGGCGCGCTTTTTTCCAGCGACTTCCGGGCGCCTGAGCGACTGTTTGGCCTGTTGATGCAGGCCAGCGGCCGGGCCGGGCGCAATGCGGCGCAGGGCGCGCACAGCGAAATGTGGGTGCAAACCTTTCACCCCGAACACCCGCTGTTTGATGCGCTTCAAAAACACGACTACCCGGCTTTTGCGGCGCAGGAGCTGGCCGAGCGTGAAGCCGCCGGCATGTCGCCCTTCGGCTTTAGCGCGCTGGTGCGTGCTGAGGCGCGCAGCCAGGACATCGCACAAGGTTTTTTGAATGCCGCTGCTGCCGCCGCGCAGGCGCAGGCGCTGCCGGGGCATGAGCTGGTCACGCCCTACCCGGCCGTGCCCATGACGATCCAGCGCGTGGCCAATATAGAGCGCGCGCAAATGCTGGTGGAAAGCGCTTCACGCGTGGCGCTGCAACGCTTTTTGGCGGCGTGGCAACCTGTGATGGATGCCACGCGCCAGCAGGCTGAGTTCAAGCCGCTGATTCGCTGGGCGATCGACGTCGACCCCCTGGCGATCTGAGCGGCCCGCCGTCTTAGGCTTTGACGGTTTCCAGTGCCGCGTTGAAGGTGGCGCTGGGGCGCATGACAGCCGTCATTTTGGCCATGTCCGGCTTGAAGTAACCACCGATGTCCACCGGCTTGCCCTGAACCGCATTGAGCTCACCGACGATTTTTTGCTCGTTGTCGGTCAGGCTCTTGGCCAGTGGCGTAAACAGTGCTTGCAGCGCTTTGTCCTCCGTCTGCGCAGCCAAGGCCTGGGCCCAGTACAGGGTCAGGTAGAACTGGCTGCCGCGGTTGTCGAGCTGGCCGGTTTTGGGTGAGGGGTTTTTGCTGTTGTCCAGCAATTTGCCGGTGGCTGCGTCCAGGGTCTTGGCCAACAACTTGGCTTTGTCGTTCGCAGTTTTGATGCCCAGGTCTTCCAGGCTGGCGGCAATCGCCAGAAACTCACCCAGCGAGTCCCAGCGCAGGTGGTTTTCTTCGGTCAGTTGCTGCACGTGCTTGGGGGCAGAGCCGCCGGCGCCGGTTTCATACAGACCGCCACCGGCCATCAAAGGCACGACCGACAGCATTTTGGAGCTGGTGCCGAGTTCCATGATGGGGAACAGGTCGGTCAGGTAGTCACGCAAGATATTGCCGGTCACAGAGATGGTGTCCAGGCCTCGCACCACACGCTCCAGGGTGTAGCGCATGGCGCGCACTTGCGACATGATCTGGATGTCCAGCCCGCTGGTGTCGTGGTCTTTGAGGTACAGCTCGACTTTTTTGATGATCTCGTTTTCGTGCGGGCGGTACGTGTCCAGCCAGAACACGGCGGGCATGCCGGAGTTGCGGGCGCGGGTAACCGCCAGTTTGACCCAGTCGCGGATCGGTGCGTCCTTGACCTGGCACATGCGCCAGATGTCGCCTTCTTCGACGTTTTGCGTCAGCAGCACCTGGCCGGTGGCGATGTCCACAATGCGCGCTTCGCCGGCCTCGGCCACTTCAAAGGTTTTGTCGTGCGAGCCGTATTCTTCAGCTTGCTGTGCCATCAGGCCGACATTGGGCACGGTGCCCATGGTGACCGGGTCAAAGTTGCCGTTGGTCTTGCAGAAGTTAATGACTTCCTGGTAGATGCGCGCAAAGGTACTTTCGGGATTGATCGCCTTGGTGTCTTTGGGCTTGCCGTCGGCGCCCCACATTTTGCCGCCCAGGCGGATCATGGCGGCCATCGAGGCGTCCACAATCACGTCGTTAGGTGCGTGCAGGTTGGAGATGCCCTTGGCCGAGTCGACCATCGCCAGCTCGGGCCGGTGCTCGTGGCAGGCGTGCAGATCACGGATGACCTCGTCGCGCTGGGTGGCCGGCAGGCTTTCGAGCTTTTCGTAGAGGTTGGACAGCCCGTTGTTGACGTTCACGCCCAACTTCTCAAACAGCTTGCCGTGCTTGGCAAAGGCGTCTTTGTAGTAAACCCGCACCGCGTGACCGAACACGATGGGGTGCGAGATCTTCATCATGGTGGCCTTGACGTGCAAAGACAGCATGAGGCCGGTCTTGCGCGCGTCTTCCATCTGCTCTTCATAGAATTCGTACAGCGCTTTCTTGCTCATGAACATGCTGTCAATGATCTCGCCGGCTTTGAGCGACACCTTGGGTTTGAGCACCGTGGCTTTACCGGCCGCATTGACCAGTTCCATGCGCACGTCGCAGGCTTTGTCCAGGGTCATGGATTTTTCACCGTGATAGAAGTCGCCCTTTTTCATGTGCGCCACATGGGTGCGCGAGGCCATGCTCCACTCAGACATGCTGTGCGGATGCTTGCGGGCAAAGTTTTTAACCGCCAGCGGAGCGCGGCGGTCGGAGTTGCCTTCGCGCAGCACCGGGTTGACGGCACTGCCCAGGCATCGGGAATAACGCGCCAGCGTGGCCTTGTCGGCGTCAGTTTTCGGGTCTTCAGGCAAGTTGGGCAGCTTGTAGCCGTGGGCTTGCAACTCACGGATGGCCTCGGACAACTGATGCACCGTGGCGCTGATGTTGGGCAGCTTGATGATGTTGGTGTCCGGCAGCAGGGTCAGACGACCGAGCTCAGACAGGTTGTCGGGCATTTTTTGCTCGGGGGTCAGGACATCGGAAAACTCGCCCAGAATGCGGGCCGCCAGAGAAATATCGCTTGCAACAACATCAATGCCGGCCGGCGCAGCAAAGGTGCGCAGGATGGGCAAGAACGAACAGGTGGCCAGGTAAGGCGCTTCATCGGTCAGTGTGTAAATAATTTTTGATTTTTTGTCAGCCATGATGTCCTTTTACTTTGAGCTGGGAAGGTGA
>CANIDW010000108.1 GCA_947466165.1 Comamonadaceae bacterium
CCCCAAAGGCTTCACAGTCGAAAACCATGACCTCACGCTGTACGGCAACTGCAAGGACTGCGCAGCCGGGGCTGCAACTTAAGGCAGCTTGTAGTCCTTGAGCTGTTCACGCAAACGGGTTTTGAGCATCTTGCCGGTCGCACCAATCGGAATGGCGTCCACAAACACCACGTCGTCAGGAATCTGCCATTTGGCGGTCTTGCCCTCGTAAAACTTCAGCAGTTCTTCGCGGCTGAGCTCGGCACCCGGTTTTTTGACCACCGCAATGATGGGCCGCTCGTCCCATTTGGGGTGAGCCACGCCAATGCAGGCGGCCATGGCCACGGCCGGGTGCGCCACAGCGATGTTCTCCACATCGATCGAGCTGATCCATTCGCCACCCGACTTGATCACGTCCTTGCTGCGGTCTGTGATTTGCATGTAGCCGTCAGGGTCTATGGTGGCCACGTCGCCTGTGGGGAACCAGCCGTTGATGAGCGGGTCTCCGCCCTCGCCTTTGAAGTACGCCCGCACCACCCACGGCCCCTTGACATGCAGGTCGCCGAAGGTTTTGCCGTCCCAGGGCAAGTCATTGCCATCAGGGTCAACAATCTTCATGTCCACACCAAAAATGGAGCGCCCTTGCTTCAGGCGGATCTTCATCTGGTCGGCTTCCGGCAAATCCTGGTGCTTGTTTTTGAGCGTGCACAAGGTGCCCAGCGGGCTCATCTCTGTCATGCCCCAGGCATGAAGAACTTCGACACCGTAGTCGTCATTGAAGGCGGCGATCATGGCCGGCGGGCAGGCCGAGCCGCCAATCACCGTGCGTTTGAGGGTTGAGAACTTCAGGCCGGCCGGCTTCATGTGGCCCAGCAGCATTTGCCAGACGGTGGGCACGCCGGCGGCGTAGGTGACTTTTTCGGCTTCCAGCAGCTCGTAAATCGATTTGCCATCCATCGCCGGGCCGGGAAACACCAGCTTGGTGCCGGTCAAGGGTGCCGAGTACGGAATGCCCCAGGCGTTGACATGAAACATGGGCACCACAGGCAAGACAGCATCACGCGCAGACAGGCTCATCACATCCGGCAAAGCGGCGGCATAGGCATGCAAGGTGGTTGAGCGGTGGCTGTACAAGGCCGCTTTGGGGTTGCCGGTGGTACCGCTGGTGTAGCACATGCTGGAGGCAGAATTTTCATCAAAAACAGGCCACTGGTAGGTGTTGGCTTGCCGGCCTATCCAGGCCTCGTAGCTGATGAGGCCGGGAATGCCGGTGTCGGGCGGCATTTTGTCGGCGTCGCACAGGGCCACATAGTGCCGGATGGTGCTGCACTTGCTGTGGACAGCCTGGACCAGCGGCAGAAAACTCATGTCAAAGCACAGCACCTGGTCTTCGGCGTGGTTGGCTATCCAGGCAATCAGATCGGGGTGCAGTCGCGGGTTGATGGTGTGCAGCACCCGGCCCGAGCCGCTGACGCCGTAATACAGCTCAAAGTGGCGGTAGCCGTTCCAGGCCAGTGTGGCTACGCGATCGCTGAATTGCAGCCCCATGGCATCCAGTGCATTGGCCACCTGGCGTGCGCGGCCGGCAGCGTCTTTGTAGGTGTAGCGGTGAATATCGCCCTCGACTCGGCGCGAGACGATTTCAACGTCCGCGTGATGGCGTTCTGCGAAATCAATCAGGTTTGAAATCAGCAGCGGTTGGTCCTGCATTAAGCCCAGCATGTCGAGTCTCCATTTCAAGTTAAGCCGCATCATGCCGCAGTCAGCCGCGCCAGCCATACGGGAATGCCCGACTTTGCACAGGGCTTGAAGCTGTCATAGACAATACAAGCATGACCTTGACCGCCATCGACCAGAGCAGCCAGCCCGCCCTTGCCGCACTGCGCTGGAATAACCGTTTTGCCAGATTGGGACCGGCTTTTGCCACAGTGCAAGAGCTGCACCCGCTCAAAGAGCCTTACTGGATCAGCCGCAATGCGGCCCTGGCGCGCGAATTAGGGCTGGACCAGTCCTGGTTGGCCACGGACGAAGCCTTGCAAGCCTTCACCGGCAACCAGCCCCTGGCCGGTGCCCAGCCGATCGCCAGCGTCTACAGCGGCCACCAGTTCGGCCAATGGGCCGGGCAACTTGGCGACGGCCGCGCCACCCTGCTGGGGGAGTTGCAAACCCCGCACGGCGGGATTGAACTTCAACTCAAGGGTGCCGGGCTCACGCCCTACTCCCGCATGGGTGACGGGCGGGCGGTGCTGCGCAGCTCTATCCGCGAATATTTGTGCTCTGAAGCCATGCATGGGCTGGGCATACCCAGCACGCGGGCGCTGTGTCTGAGCGGCTCCGATGACAAGGTGCTTCGCGAAGACATAGAAACCGCCGCCGTGGTCACGCGCAGCGCGCCCAGCCTCATCCGCTTTGGTCACTTTGAGCATTTCAGCCACACCGATCAGCACGCCCAGCTCAAAATCCTGGCCGACTTTGTGATTGACCACTTTTACCCGGCCTGCCGCGATGCCGCGCAGCCCTACGCCGCTTTTTTGCAAGCGGTCAGCGAGCGCACGGCAGAACTCATGGCCGCATGGCAGGCTGTGGGTTTTTGCCACGGCGTCATGAACACCGACAACATGAGCATCCTGGGCCTGACCATCGACTACGGCCCCTTTCAGTTTCTGGACGGTTTCAACCCCGGCCACATCTGCAACCACTCCGACAGCCAAGGCCGCTACGCCTACAACAAGCAGCCCAACATCGCTTACTGGAACCTGTTTTGCCTGGGGCAGGCGCTGCTGCCGCTGATACCGCAACAAGAAGACGCACTGGCAGCGCTTGAGTCTTACAAGACAGTCTTTCCTGCGGCGCTGCAAAAGCGCATGCGCGCCAAGCTCGGCCTGCTCGACGAGGCCGCGCAAAACGATGACAAGCCCTTGATTGAAAAAACGCTCAAACTGCTGGCGGCCCATCAGATTGACCACGCAATTTTCTGGCGCCGTTTATGCCGCTTTGACAGCCCTGAAGGCCGGACCGCGGTGCGCGACCTGTTTGTGGACCGAGCCGCCTTTGACAACTGGGCCAGCGGCTATGATGCCCGGCGCCAGCAGCAGGACAGCGCGGCGAGCACGCGCCTGATGCTCGCTACCAACCCCAAGTTCATTTTGCGCAACCACCTGGGCGAGCAAGCCATACGCGCTGCCAAAGCACGGGACTACGCCGAAGTGAACAAACTCCTGACTGTGCTCCAGTCACCCTTTGACGAGCATGAAGAGGTGGCTGACCACCAAGCCCTGGCAGGCTTTCCACCGGACTGGGCTGCCGGCATCGAGATCAGCTGCAGTTCCTGAATTCACCATCCCCTCTGAAATAAGCCAATGACCTACAAAATCCAAAAAACCGACGCCGAGTGGGCTGCCCTGCTTGCCGAAAAAGGCGCTGAAGCCAAGGCCTTTGAAGTGACACGACACGAATCTACAGAGCGCGCTTTCACCGGCAAATACGAAGGCAACAAGGCCGCCGGCATCTACACCTGCATCTGCTGCGACAAACCACTGTTTGACGCTGCCACCAAATACGAATCCGGCTCAGGCTGGCCGAGTTACTTTGCACCACTGGACAGCAGCGCCGTTCAAACCAAGGTAGACCGTTCCCTGTTCAGCCAACGCGTTGAAGTGCACTGCCCCGACTGCGGCGCACATTTGGGCCATGTGTTCGAAGACGGTCTGGCACCGACAGGCCTGCGTTACTGCATGAACTCGGCCTCGCTGGGTTTCAAGCCTGAGTGAAAAAACCGAAGATGGATCCCCGCATTCGCGAGGATGACGGCGGGGCGCTATTCCTGCCCAATCCCCGTCATTCCTGCGCAGGCAGGAATCCACCCCCGAATCCCGATTCATAATCTAAGCCATGAAAATTTTGTTCGACTTCTTACCGATTGCCCTTTTCTTCGGCATGTTCAAGTACGCCGAAGGCGAGCGCGAATGGGCGGCCGCCCTGGGCACCGAGTGGCTGGGTTTCATGGTGGCGGGCGGCGTGGTCGGGCCGGCCGAGGCCCCGGTGCTGCTGGCGACCGTGGTGGTGATTCTGGCCACGATGGCGCAGATCGTGTGGCTCAAGGCCAGCGGGCGCCAAGTCGACAAAATGCTTTGGGTCAGCCTGGGCCTGGTCACACTGCTGGGCGGCGCCACCATTTACTTTCACAGTGAAAGCTTCATCAAGTGGAAACCGACCGTGCTCTATTGGGTGATGGGTGGCGCTTTGCTGATCGGTCAGCTGGTTTTCAAGAAAAACGGCATTCGAAGCCTGATGGGTGCGCAAATGCGCCTGCCTGAGGCCGTCTGGCAGCGGGTGAACCTGAGCTGGGTCGCGTTTTTCACCGCCATGGGCTTTATCAACCTCTGGGTGGCCTACAGTTTTTCAACCAGCGCCTGGGTGAATTTCAAACTTTTCGGCGGCTTGGGCTTGATGTTTGCCTTTGTCGCTGTGCAAGCCATCTACCTCAACAAGTACATGACCGACAAAGACGGTGCAGCGTGAGTGCATCGACCACTTTGCCGACTGTCGCGGCCATTGAGTCGCGGCTGCAAACCGTGCTCAAACCGACGGCACTGCAGGTGATTGACGAAAGTGCCTCCCACGCCGGTCATGCGGGCGCCAATGCAGAGGGCGCCGGCACGCACTTTCGCGTGCGTGTGGCTTCTCCCCTGTTTGATGGCAAGAGCCGCGTTGCGCGCCACCGCCTTGTGTATGATTCACTGCAAAATTTCATTGCCCAGGGGCTGCATGCACTGGCCATCGAGATCATCGACCCACCCTGACAATTTGGCTGAAAGTCCGGGCTTGCAAGCTGCGCATTCGACCACTGTTCAACTTTTCGACTTACATCACCTTTTCGATCCCAAGGATTTCCCATGAAAAAACAAGTTCTCATTGCCTCTGCTCTGGTCAGTCTGCTCAGCCTGGGTGCGGGCGCAGCGCTGGCTCAGAACATCGCCATCGTCAATGGCAAAGCAGTTCCTAAAGCCCGCATGGACACCTTGTCACTGCAGTTCCAAAGCACCGGACGCCCCATCACCCCTGAAGTCCAGGAACAGATGCGCCAGCATCTGATCGCTTTGGAAGTTTTCACCCAAGAGGCCGACAAGCTGGGCCTGTCTTCTTCAGATGAATTCAAGGCGCAAATGGAGCTGGCTCGCCAGACCGTGCTGGCCAACCAGCTGATCAAGGATTTCGAAAGTAAAAACGCCGTCACCGACGAGCTGCTCAAAGCCGAGTACGACAAATTCGCAGCCGCCAACGGCGGCAAAGAGATCAAGGCGCGTCACATTCTGGTCGACAAAGAAGCCGATGCCGCAGCCATCATTGCCAGCTTGAAAAAAGGCGGCAAGTTTGAAGAAATCGCCAAGAAGCGCTCCAAAGACACCGGCTCAGGCGCCAAAGGCGGTGACCTCGACTGGGCCAACCCGAGCAGCTACGTTCCGGAGTTCAGTGCCGCACTGCTGGCGCTTAAAAAAGGTCAGTTGACTGACAAAGCCGTCAAAACCCAGTTTGGTTTTCACATCATCCGCGTGGACGATGTACGCGACATCAAGCTGCCCGCATTTGACGAGGTCAAGCCGCAGATCGCGGACCAGATGAAACAAGACAAACGCGGCAGCTACCAGCGCGACTTGCTGGGTAAAGCCAAGGTGGAGTGAGCAGCTGGCCCGCGCTTGAAAGCGCGGGCTAAATAAAGCACCAGAAGCCGCTGCAGTAACATGTGATGAGTTGCAGCAACAAATCCAGCAGCATGCCCAGCAGCAGCACCGGCAAACCCAGGTAGATCATCGCCCAGCAGGCGGCCAGCAGTGTCGGGCGTGGTTCGGCAATGCGGTAACCCATCACTGC
>CANIDW010000109.1 GCA_947466165.1 Comamonadaceae bacterium
GGCGGCAGCGCAGCAACTTGCGCGCGTGGGCCATGACGTCACGCTGTTCGAGAAAAACGACCGCGTCGGCGGCCTGCTGCGCTACGGCATTCCCGACTTCAAGATGGAAAAAATCCACATCGATCGCCGCGTCGAGCAAATGAAGGCCGAGGGCGTGAACTTTCGCTGCGGCGTATTGATCGGCGAGATGCCCAAGGACAGCAAGGTCACCAACTGGGCCAAGGAAACCATCACGCCAGCGCAGCTGCAAAAAGACTTTGACGCGGTGGTGCTCACCGGCGGTGCCGAGCAGTCGCGTGACCTGCCTGTGCCGGGCCGCGAGCTGGCAGGTATTCACTTTGCGATGGAGTTTTTACCCCAGCAAAACAAAGTCAATGCCGGCGACAAGTACAAGGACCAGTTGCGCGCTGAGGGCAAGCATGTCATCGTCATCGGCGGCGGCGACACCGGCAGCGACTGCGTGGGCACCAGCAACCGCCATGGCGCAGCCAGCGTGACCCAGTTCGAATTGATGCCCGAGCCCCCGGTCGAAGAAAACCGCCCCATGACCTGGCCTTACTGGCCGGTCAAGCTGCGCACATCGTCCTCGCACGAAGAAGGTTGTGAGCGCGAGTTTGCCATCTCGACCAAAGAGTTCATCGGTGAAAAAGGCAAAGTCACCGGTCTGAAAACTGTTCGCGTCGAATGGAAAGGCGGCAAGATGCAGGAAGTCGCCGGTTCCGAGCAACTTCTCAAGGCCGACCTGGTCTTGCTGGCCATGGGCTTTGTGGCGCCGGTCAGCACCGTGCTGAAAGCTTTCGGTGTGGATGCCGACAGCCGCGGCAACGCCAAAGCCAGCACCGACTTCACGGGGGGGTACGCCACCAATGTGCCCAAGGTGTTTGCCGCCGGCGACATTCGCCGCGGTCAGAGCCTGGTGGTCTGGGCGATTCGTGAAGGTCGTCAGGCCGCGCGCGCGGTCGATGAGTTCCTGATGGGCACCAGCGCACTGCCGCGTTAAGCGGCAGTGCGCGGGGCTCGCCTGCGGGCAGCCGTTTGACATTAAAGCCTTATCATTAAGGCTTAACCCCGACCCAAGCCGGCTACACGCCGGCTTTCACTTTGAATGGCTGATCTGACGCCCTCAATCGTTGAGTTCAAACAAGTGACCTTCGCCTACCCGGGCGCCAAGGGGGATCGGGTCATTCTCAAAGACCTCAGCCTGAGCGTGCCGCGTGGAAAGGTGACTGCCCTGATGGGCGCCTCCGGCGGGGGCAAGACCACGGTGCTGCGCCTGATCGGCGGCCAGCAAAAAGCCAGTACCGGCAAAGTTTTGTTTGATGGCCAGGATGTCGGCGGCATGGCGCAGACGGCGCTGTATGCAGCGCGCCGGCGCATGGGCATGCTGTTTCAGTTCGGCGCCTTGTTCACCGATCTGAGTGTGTTTGACAACGTTGCCTTTCCTCTGCGTGAGCACACCGACCTGAGCCCAGAGCTGATACGTGACATCGTGCTGATGAAGCTGGACGCCGTGGGCCTGCGCGGTGCGCGCGAGCTCATGCCTTCAGAGATTTCCGGCGGTATGGCCCGCCGCGTGGCGCTGGCGCGGGCCATCGTGCTCGACCCTGAGTTGATCATGTACGACGAGCCCTTTGCGGGGCTGGATCCGATCTCTTTAGGCACTGCTGCGCAGCTGATCCGCCAGCTCAACGACACGCTGGGCATCACCAGCATCGTGGTCTCTCACGATCTGGAAGAAACTTTTCGAATTGCTGACCAAGTCATCATCCTGGCCAACGGCGGGATTGCCGCACAAGGCACGCCGCACGAGGTCATGAACTCCACCGACCCGCTGGTGTATCAGTTCGTTCATGCCCATCGTGAAGGGCCTGTGGAATTTCATTACCCCGGGCTGCCGGCAGAGGCTGATTTCGGCCTGCCGGGACTGATCACTGAGCGCAAGCCGCCCTTTAAAAAAGGCGGTTCAACATGAAGCCCGGTGACCTTGTTTCAGGACTGGCGGACCTGGGTCTGAGTGTGCGCAGCAAATTGGCCGAACTCGGGTTTGCTGCGCGCTTGTTTGTCAAACTGTTTGCACTGACGCCGTCCACCCTGCTGCGGTTTGGGCTGGTGCGGGATCAGATTTTTTTCCTGGGAAATTATTCGCTGGCCATAATTGCCGTGTCGGGTCTTTTTGTCGGTTTTGTGCTGGGTTTGCAGGGCTACTACACCTTACAGCGCTACGGCTCTTCAGAGGCGCTGGGTCTTTTGGTGGCGCTCAGCTTGGTGCGCGAGCTCGGGCCGGTCATCACGGCCTTGCTGTTTGCCGGGCGCGCCGGTACCGCACTGACCGCGGAGATCGGCCTCATGAAGGCCGGTGAGCAGCTCTCGGCCATGGAGATGATGGCGGTCGACCCGATCCGCCGAATTCTCGCGCCAAGGCTTTGGGGCGGCGTGATCGCCATGCCTTTGCTGGCAGCTGTGTTCAGTGCCGTGGGCATTGCGGGCGGCTGGATGGTGGGCGTGTTGATGATCGGTATTGACGCCGGCTCTTTTTGGAGTCAGATGCAGGGCGGCGTCGATGTGTGGCGGGATGTCGGCAACGGGGTCATTAAAAGTATGGTGTTTGGTGTGACTGTCACGTTTGTGGCGCTTTACCAGGGCTTTGAGGCCCAGCCTACGCCCGAAGGGGTGTCGCTGGCCACAACCCGAACGGTGGTGGTGGCTTCACTCGCCGTGCTCGGGCTCGACTTTTTGCTCACCGCATGGATGTTCAGTATTTAATGGCTTTAATTTTTTTATTTCAAGCTCAGCCGATTTGCGACCGGCGCGGCACATGCGAGAATTTGAGCAGAGCTTTTGAAAAAGGGGTCGGCGGCTTGCATCTAGCATTGACTGAAGTTAAAGCCCCCGGATCAACCCCCTTCATGTTTATGAAAGTCAAGGATGCCACGTTCTAGAAACGATGTATGGGTCGGCCTTTTTGTGTTGACCGGCGCGATTGCTTTGCTGTTTCTGGCACTGAAGTCGGCGAATTTGCTGAGTCTGCAACTGGCGGACACGTCCTACCCGGTGTCCGCTAAGTTTGACAATATCGGCGGCCTCAAGCCCCGCGCGGCTGTGAAAAGTGCCGGCGTAGTGGTCGGACGCGTTGAGAGCATCAACTTTGACGACAAGAGCTACCAGGCGCGCGTGAACCTGGCCATGGAGGGGCGTTACATTTTCCCTAAAGACAGCTCGCTGAAAATTCTCACCAGTGGTTTGCTGGGCGAACAGTACATCGGCATTGAGCCGGGCGCTTTGGACAAAACCCTTGCCGCCGGCGACACGATCACCCAGACACAATCGGCTCTGGTGCTGGAAACCTTGATCAGCCAGTTCTTATTTAGCAAGGCCGCTGACACAGCTTCCTCCAGCCCGTCGCCGGCTGCCGGGGCTGCCAAATGACACTTGGCCGCAAAGCCTCTGCTATTGCCTGGTTTCGATGGAGCCTGGCCGGGCTGGCCTTGCTTGTCTTGCAAGGTTGTGCGAGTGCGCCCAATACCAACCCCCGCGATCCTTGGGAGTCATTTAACCGGCAAGTCTATGGTTTCAACGAAGGCCTTGACGAAGCCGTCGTCAAGCCTGTGGCCATCGCTTACCAGGACGTCACGCCGGCTTTGCTGCGCACCGGGGTGAGTAACTTTTTTGGCAACCTGTCGGACATCTGGTCGCTCGTCAACAATGTGCTTCAACTCAAGCCCAGGGAGTCGGTTGAAACGCTGGCCAGGGTTGGCGTGAACACCACCATCGGTTTGGCGGGTGTCCTTGATGTCGCCACAGAATTAAAGTTGGAAAAACACAGCGAAGACTTCGGCCAGACCCTGGGCCGCTGGGGTGTGCCGACCGGACCTTATCTGGTGCTGCCGCTGTTGGGCCCATCGACATTGCGCGACACTGCCGCTATGCCTGTGAATTGGCGTGGTAATTTAATTGGCGGGGTGGATGATTCTGCTGTGCGTAACAGCTTGACTGCCTTGCGTGTGGTTGATTTGCGTGCCGGTTTGCTGCGGGCCGGCCGCATGATTGACAGTGCCGCCTTGGACAAATACAGCTTCACGCGTGACGCCTACCTGCAGCGCCGTCGATCTTTAATCGGGGGCAATATGGATGAGCCAAACAGCCCTCCAGAAGAACGCTACGATCTGCCTGAGCCTGTTAATCGAACCGTACCCGGGGGCACATCGAAGCCCCCGCAACCTTGAAACTGGCCATGCCAACCGACCGAAAGATTGACATGCTGTTGAACCGCCGAAACTGGACCCGGCTTGCGGCCACGGCCTGGGGCCTGACATTGATTTTGACCCTGCCCTTGGCGCGCGCTGCAGAGGAAGCGCCCGACGAGATGATCCGCCGCCTGTCCGTGGATGTGTTCAGTACCATCAAGGCCGACAAGGATGTGCAAAGTGGCGATGTGCGCAAGATCATTACTTTTGTCGACAGCAAGATCATGCCGAACGTCAACTTCACGCGCATGACGGCTTCGGCCGTAGGCCGCAGCTGGCGCCAGGCCACGCCTGAGCAGCAAAAAAAGCTGCAGGACGAGTTTAAGAACCTGTTGGTGCGCACCTACGCTGGGGCTTTGAGCCAGCTACAAGACCAGACCATCAGTGTCAAACCCTTGCGTTCCCAAGCCGGCGACACCGAGGTGATTGTCCGCACTGAAATTCTGGGTCGCGGCGAACCCATCCAGCTGGACTACCGCATGGAAAAAACGGCTGGCGGCTGGAAAATTTATGATCTCAATGTGCTTGGCGTTTGGCTGGTCGAGACCTACCGCACACAGTTCGCGCAAGAAATCTCTGCCCGTGGCATGGATGGGCTGATCGCCACGCTGGCGCTGCGCAACAAAAACGGCGCCATGGCCAGCGCCGGGCCCAAGAAAAACTAATGCCTGCTGCCGTGTTGAGACTACCCGCTGTGCTGACACATGACCAGGCCACGGCCTTGGTCAAAACCTTTCACATGGTTTTACTGGCTGAACCCGCTAACCGTGAACCTGTGGTCGCTGATGCGGGCAGTTTGAGCCGTTTTGACTCTTCCGCTTTGGCTGTGCTGCTGGCCTGCAGGCGCCAGGCCCAGGCGCTGGGCCGCGCTTTTTATGTCAGCGGCCTGCCGCCCCGCTTGCGTCAGTTGGCCGGCCTTTACGGCATTGCTGAGCTGATTCCAGACGCCCCTTGAGTGACCCGGCGGTGTTGCTGGCGCCTAGCCCCTAAAATAGGTGCTCATGCCCGCCATCTCATTTCAATCCGTTTCCAAAACATATCAGTCTTCGCGGGGTGCAGCTGGCGCGGCTGTGAAAGCGCTGGACCATGTCAGCTTTGACATCGAGCAGGGTGAATTTTTTGGCTTACTGGGCCCGAACGGGGCTGGTAAAACCAGCTTGATCAGTATCCTGGCCGGCCTGTCGCGCGCCACCGGTGGACGGGTGCTGGTGCACGGCAGCGACGTGGTCGCCGACTACGCATTGACCCGGCGACAGCTCGGGGTGGTGCCGCAAGAGCTGGTGTTCGACCCTTTTTTCACTGTGCGAGAGGCCTTGCGCATCCAGTCCGGCTATTTCGGTATCAAACGCAATGACGACTGGATAGACGAGCTGCTGGCGAGCCTGGGCCTGACCGACAAGGCGCAGGCCAATATGCGACAGCTCTCCGGCGGCATGAAGCGGCGTGTGCTGGTGGCGCAGGCTTTGGTGCACAAGCCGCCGGTGATTGTGCTGGACGAGCCCACCGCCGGCGTTGATGTGGAGCTGCGTCAGACGCTCTGGCAGTTCATTGCCAAACTCAACCGTCAGGGCAGTACCGTGTTGCTCACCACGCATTAC
>CANIDW010000110.1 GCA_947466165.1 Comamonadaceae bacterium
CCCAGGGTCACCTCGACATCGCTGCGGCCCATGCGGGTGATGGTGGCGTCCCACTCGCCACCCTGGCCGTTGAACAGCGTGATCTCGTGGCCCGGTTGCAGGCGCAGCACCTGCACGTGGCGTGCCGTGCCCTCGGGCAGGCTGAGCGCAGCGCCGGCAGCCATGTACACATCGGCAAAAAAGCGGGCGCTCAAAACGTGTAACCCACGCGGGTTTCGTTGCCCTCGATCTCGTCGAGCAGCACCATCAAGGGCCCTAACTGGCGGTAACGCGAAGCGGTGCTGCGCGCGTACTTGATGAAGCGCGGCGTGTCGGCCAGGTAATGCGGCTTGCCGTCGCGCAACGTCAGCCGCGCAAAAATGCCCAGAATCTTCAAGTGACGCTGCAAGCCCATCCATTCGACGGCACGGTAAAACTCGCCAAAGTCGTCGCCCACCGGCAAGCCGGCCGCGCGGGCTTTTTGCCAGTAGCGGATGGTGATGTCCAGCACAAATTCCTCGTCCCAGCTGAGGAAAGCGTCACGCATCAGGCTGGCGATGTCGTAAGTAATGGGGCCATACACCGCGTCCTGGAAATCCAGCACCCCAAGCCTGGATGGCGACAAAGATTCGGCTGTGCCTACTGATGGGGACATCAGTCCCGCCGCCGGGCCGCCCCAAGGCGGGACAGCCCCCTCGGGGGGCAGCGCAGTACGCGCAGCGACAAGCGTGGGGGCCATTAAATTCCTCGGCATGAAGTCGCGGTGCACGAAGACGCGCGCGCCGCCTAGGGAATTCAAATTGCTGTCCTTGATTTGCGCAAAGAAGCCGGTCAGTTTTTCCTGCATGCCCGCATCCACCGTGATGCCGCGGTGCTTGGCGATGTACCACTCGGGAAAGAGCTGCAGCTCGCGCGACAACAAGGCGTCGTCGTAAGCCGGCAACACGCCGGGGCGTGACGAGAGTTGCCAGGCAATCAGCGCGTCCACCGCGTCCATGTACAGCTGGTGAATAGGCGAGCCCACAGGGGGAAACGGGTCCAGCGGCGCCTGCTGCTGGATGAGCTGCATCATGGTTTGTGAGCCCAGGTCGCTGAGCAGCATGAAGCCTTGGGCTTTGTCCCAGGCCAGCACGCGCGGCGCGTTCAGCCCGGCGGCTGTCATC
Organism: Comamonadaceae bacterium; assembly: GCA_947466165.1. Taxonomy (GTDB): domain Bacteria; phylum Pseudomonadota; class Gammaproteobacteria; order Burkholderiales; family Burkholderiaceae_C; genus Polaromonas. The sequence goes on from CANIDW010000110.1 coordinate 1,143, forward strand.
AGCGCAGCGATTTTAACGAAGGGCGTGCAGTCTTCGAGCGCCGGTGGCGCGTCCATGATGATGCAACTGCCCGCATCCCGGTCAATACGATCAATGCGAAAGTAGCGCCTGAAACTGGCGTCGGCCGAGGCCAGGCGCAATGTGGCCGGATCAAGTTGGCAGCCCGCGCTGGTGGCGTTCAGCCATTGGGCGAAGAAGGCAGCCCGCGCCGGCTCGCTCCAAACGATATCCGCAGTGTTGGCAGGGTTGGCAGAAGAGGGGGTCATGGATAATCAGTCGGTAATCGACAAACCGGGTTTATCTCACATTCATGATGCATTGTGCGTCTCGCTCTATCTCCATTGTCGCCGCGTCCTGGGCGGCGATGCGTCTGGTCGGCCTGGTCTTGCTGCCGGGCGCTTGCCTGTGGGCTCAAAGCCTGCCTGCCGAGTCGCTTGCAGGGGCTTTGCGTGCGCCCTTAAAACGCACGCCGCTGTTGCAGGAAAAGCCGCCCGTGGGCCCGGGCAACGAAGTGCCAACCTTCGTTTTTGGAGATCAAATCAGCGGCCGCCCCGAGCTTGAATCTCTGGTCGAGGGCAACGCAGAGATGCGCCGCGGCAAGACGGCCCTGCGCGCTGACCGCATTGACTACTACCAGCCCGATGACTTCATGAAATCGCGCGGCAATGTACGCGTCGCTAACGCCGGCAACCTGTATTGGGGCCCGGAGCTGGACCTCAAGCTGGACAGTTTCGAGGGCACGTTTACCTCGCCGGGTTACCGCTTCGTGGCAGGCGGCAACGGTGCGGCGCAGCGGGTTGATTTTGCGGGCGAAAAGCGCATGTTTGCCTGGCAAGGCACTTACACCACCTGTGAGCGTGACAACGAGGCCAGCTGGCTGCCGGCCTGGCAGCTGCGCGGCAAGCGCTTTTACTTTGACTTTGAGACCGAAGTCGGCGAGATCACCGGCCCTACGGTGCGCTTCCAGGATGTGCCCGTACTTCATTGGCCAGGCACCTTGAGCTTTCCGCTCAGCAGCAAGCGCAAGTCCGGTGTTCTTTCACCAACCTATGGCCTGGACTCCACCAGCGGTGTGTCCTTGACGGTGCCGTATTACTTTGACATTGCGCCCAACCGCGATGCCACGGTCACACCCACGTACATGACCAAGCGCGGCGTCAACCTGGTCAACGAGTTCCGTTATCTGGAGCCAAGCTACAGAGGGACATTGCGCGCAAACTACATGCCCTCCGACAAGCTGCGTGATCAAGAGCGCTGGTCTTATTCTTTGCAGCACAACACCACCTTGCAGACCGGCGACGCGGCCATCGGCGGTGTCGGCCTGGGCCTGAATCTCAACAGAGTAGGCGACAACAATTACTGGCGTGACTTTCCCGGTGCCAGCGGTGCTCTGACGCAGCGCTTGTTGCCCAACGACTTAAGACTAAGCTGGGCACGCAATGGCTGGACCAGCGGCCTGCTGCTGCAACACTGGCAAACGCTGAGTGACGCCAGCTCTCCCATCGTGCCGCCCTACGACCGTCTGCCTCAGCTGACCACCCGTTACGGCCGCAATAACGCACGGCTGGGCGGCTTGTCGGGGCTTAATTGGGCAGTAGACGCAGACCTCACCCAGTTCTCTGCCATCGGCAATACCAGCCAACCCAATGCGCAGCGCATTTTTTCCCGCGGACAGATCAGCCGTCCTTGGAGCTGGCCGGCCGGCTACATCACGCCCAAGCTGCTGCTCAATGCCACCAATTACCAATTTGAGACGGCGCATGCCAGTACCGGCGGCACTTTGTCGACATCGCGCGTGGTGCCGACTTTCAGCCTGGACAGCGGGCTGCAGTTCGAGCGTGACGAGAATCTTTTCGGGCGGGCGTTCATCCAGACCCTGGAGCCGCGGGCTTTTTATGTGCGCACCCCTTACCGCAACCAAAACAACATACCCAATTACGATTCGGGTGACGGGGGCTTTAACGTCGCGACGGTCTTTACGGAAAATGCGTTTGTCGGCAATGACAAGATCTCGGACGCCAACTTGTTGACGCTGGGCCTGACCTCGCGCCTGATTGACGATGCCAATGGTGCCGAGGTGGCGCGCGTCGGGGCTGCCCAAAGGATTCGATTTGAAGACCAGCGCGTCACACTGGCGCAGAACGGCATGCCCGTGACGCAGCTATGGAGCGACATACTCATCGGCGGCTCTGTCAAGTGGACGAAGGCGTGGTCCATGGACGCTACAGCGCAATACAACCCCGAGCTCAAAGAATCACAGCGCAGCACCTTGGCTGCGCGCTACAGCCCGAGCAATTACCGCTTGGCAACTCTGGCGTACCAACGGGAGAGGGCGGCCAGTGAGATGATCAACGTCGGTTGGCAATGGCCTGTGAATGACCTCTGGGGGGACAAGGGGCAAGCCCTGGGCCCCGGACAGGGCCAGGGTGGCGGGCGCTGGTACAGCGTCGGGCGCATGAATTTCAACATGGCCGAGCAGCGCATGGTCGATGCCTTGTACGGTTTTGAATACGATGGCTGTTGCTGGATCGGGCGCGCGGTTTTACAGCGCACCTACACCAGCCGGACCACGTCCAATACCCAAATCATGTTCCAGATCGAGTTCGTCGGCCTTTCCTATTTGGGCAACAATCCCTTGGGCACTTTGCGCACCAACATCCCGCAATACCAGAACCTGCGCAACACACAGACGTCTCCGAGCCGTTTTACCAACTATGACTAGACTTTCAATTTCTTCGGCCGGTCAAGGCCAGCATTTGCGCACGCTCTTGACTGCTTTATGCTTGGGCTTTTGCGTCTGGCCGGCGGCAGCGCAGAGCCAGCGTTCGCCCGGCGCCGCCGACTTTATCGTTGCCGTCGTCAACTCCACGCCGATCACGAACATCGAATTGCAGCTGCGACTGTTGCGCGTTCAGCAGCAGCTTTCACGTCAGGGCCATGTCCCGCCGCGCAGCCAGTTGCTGCGCGAGGTGCTTGAGCGCTTGATCCTTGAGCGCGCCCAACTGCAATTGGCCCGGGAGCTGGGTGTGGCCCCCGATGACGCTGCCGTCGACCAGGCGGTTGACAACGTTGCGCTGCAAAACCAGGTCTCGCTGGAAGAGTTAAAACGCCGGCTCAGTGCTGACGGTGTTGAATACGCCCGCTTCCGCGCCGATTTGCGTGACGAGTTGACGCTGGTGCGATTGCGAGAGCGGGAAGTCGACTCCCGCGTCAAAGTCAGCGAGCAGGACATAGATCAGTTCTTCAGAGACCGTCAGGCACAGGCCCTTGCCGAGCCTGAGCGGATTCGGCTGGCCCAGATTTTGGTGGCTGTGCCTGAGAGCGCCACGGCCGACCAGGTCCGCGCGCTTCAGGCCAAAGCGCAGCGGGCCCTAGAGCGTGTGCGTGCCGGTGAAGCCTTTGCCGGTGTTGCCGCTGAAGTCTCAGATTCGCCTGACCGTGCGGGCGGTGGCGACTTGGGACTCAGGCCGGCTGAGCGCCTGCCGAGCTTGTTCGTTGACGCCGTTCGTGACCTGAAGGAAGGCGCACTGGCCGGCCCCTTGCGCAGCGGCGCGGGTTTTCATGTGCTTCAGTTGGTCAAGAGGTCGCGCGATGCTGCGGCTCTGACTGTGATTCAGACGCGTGCCCGTCATATCTTGTTCAAGGCGGGCCCGAAGTTCAACGAGGCTGAAGCCACGGCCAAATTGCTGGATTTCAAGCGCCTGATAGTGGCGGGGCAGGCTGATTTTGCGGCGCTCGCCAGGGACAACAGCCAAGATGGTTCGGCTAAGGATGGCGGCGATTTAGGCTGGGCCTCAGCCGGTATGTTTGTGCCCGAATTCGAGCAGGCCATGAACCAGCTGGCGCCCGGCCAAGTTGCCGATCCGCTGGTCTCTCGCTTTGGCGTGCACTTGATTCAGGTGATGGCGCGCCGAGAAGCGCCTTTGTCTGAGCGAGAGCAACGCGAGCTGGCCCGCAATCTGGTGCGCGAGAAAAAAATAGAAGAGGCTTTTATTCTTTGGCAACAGGAAGTGCGCGGACGGGCTTATGTGGAATTGCGCAATGAGCAGTGAGCAAGAGGCGATCAAGCCGATAGATTCGGGCCTTGACCACGCATGAAGCATGTAGCGCGCAAACGCTTTGGCCAGCACTTTCTGACGGACCGAGGGATCATTGAAGACATCATTCAGGCGATCAATCCCAAAGCGGGTGAGCCTATGGTGGAGATCGGGCCGGGCCTGGCCGCGATGACGCAGCCGCTGGTTGAGCGACTTGGCCATTTGACTGTGATCGAGCTGGACCGTGACCTCGCGCGTCAGCTTCAGGCCCACCCGCAGCTCAAGGTGGTTGAGGCCGATGTGCTCAAAGTCGACTTCACTGCTCTCGCTAAAAGCATGGTGAGCCAGACACAGACGCCAAGCAAAATACGCGTGGTCGGCAATCTTCCTTACAACATTTCCACGCCTATCCTCTTTCATTTACTGGACGCCGTAGCGGTGATTGAAGACCAGCATTTCATGCTGCAAAAGGAAGTCGTAGACCGCATGGTGGCCAAGCCCTGCAGCGCTGACTATGGGCGATTGAGCGTGATGCTGCAGTGGCGCTACGCCATGGAAAACGTGCTGTTGGTGCCGCCCCACTGCTTTGACCCGCCCCCCCGCGTGAACAGCGCCATTGTGCGCATGGTGCCGCATGCCGAGCCGGCA
>CANIDW010000111.1 GCA_947466165.1 Comamonadaceae bacterium
AACCGGGGGCCAGGATGCAGCTGCCAGCCCTCAGGCGACGGCTCCTGCAGCCGAAGCTAAAACCACGGGCGGCACCAGCCCTGCGCCGGCGGCCAAGCCAGAAACCAACGGGGCGGCACCCGCATCAGCCCCGGCCAGACCCGCTGTCTAAGTCTGTCCATCAGGCGCTAAGCTCGGCTTCGCCTTATTTGAAGGCGTTCAAAAATTCCAGTATTTCCTCTCGCACAGACCCGGTGACAGACAGGTCAGAGCAAAAATCCGCCTTGGGCGCATTCAAACAGTTGCCGGTCGCCGGATCTCGCCCGCCTGAGGCCTGACACCAGTGCGGATTGGCGCTGTACCAGCAACGGTTAACGGGTTGCTGGGGCGGATTTTCATCATCAAAAGCGTGCGTGGTGTTGAGCAGCCGCCGGTGCCGGGTGGCCCATTTCAGCAAATCAGGGTCACAAGCGTGGATATCCGTTGCGCTGCCAGGCGGCTCCAGCTCGGCAGTGATCAAAAACACGGGCGCATAAAACGGCCCCAGGGCCGGACGTGCCGCCCGTGAAACACCCACACCGTGCGGATGCGGTGTGCGCTGCCAGCTCCAGCAAGCCGGGTAAATTGAAACACCGGCACGGAACAAGCCCCGGTGCGTGTCGGTGATGGACTTTTCATCCGTCAGTGCCCGCAGCACGCTCCAGCCGCCCTGGCTGCCTCCCAACAAAAAAATTCTCTTCGCATCGACTTGAGGCTGCAAAGCCAGCCAGCGTGCAGCGGCAAAGGCATCGCGCGCACGGGTGTTAGCGCCCAGCGCAGAAAAAGCAGGCCCGTGCTGGCTGGCAGCCGCGTCTATTTTTCGCCAGTTGGCAATAAACCCCCGGCTCCAGAAACTGTCGAGCACCAGCACATTGAAGCCCTGCGCCAAAAACCACCTGGCGTGACCGTAGTCAGTGCTGCCAGGCCCGCCCACGCCGCCATGCTGAATCACCAGCGTAGGGTGCTTGCCATCGGCTGCCAAGGGGTTCCAGCTGGCCAGGAGTTTGCCCGACTGCGCTTTGGACCAGTCGGAAATCAGCGGCACGTGCTTAGACAGGCCAAAACGCGTGACTTGTTCATTGAACGCCTGATTGCCAAAGCCCAGCGCCTTCACCTCTTGCTGGGAAGGAGGCTCCAGGCGGATGATGGGCGGAGGCTCGTCGTAATCACTTCCCCAAAACGCCAACGCAGGGCCGCTCAGAGCAAGCAAAGACAAGAAAAGCAGGCGCAAAAAAACCCGCACGGGGCGGGCTTTTTCACAGCCCGCAGGCAACGGGCTGGCCAGCATGTCAGCTCTTTTCAGACAGCTGGTCCAGGATGGCCGGGTTCTCCAGCGTCGAGGTGTCCTGCGGCAGGGCATCGCCCTTGGCGATGCCGCGCAGCAGGCGGCGCATGATCTTGCCGCTGCGGGTTTTGGGCAGGTTGTCGCCAAAGCGGATTTCCTTGGGTTTGGCGATCGGTCCGATCTCCTTGCCAACCCAGTCGCGCAGCTCCTTGGCAATCGCTTTGGCTTCCTCGCCGGTGGGGCGCGGGCGTTTGAGCACCACAAAGGCCACGATGGCCTCGCCGGTCACATCGTCAGGACGGCCGACCACGGCAGCTTCTGCCACCAGTGCAGAGTGTGCCACCAGCGCCGACTCGATTTCCATGGTGCCCATGCGGTGACCGGACACATTGAGCACATCGTCAATGCGGCCCGTGATACGGAAGTAGCCACGGTCTTCGCTGCGCACCGCGCCATCGCCGGCCAGGTAGTAAGTGCCGCCCATCTCCGCGGGAAAGTAGCTTTTGGCAAAGCGCTCGGGGTCGTTCCAGATGGTGCGGATCATCGAGGGCCAGGGGCGCTTGATCACCAGCATGCCGCCGGAGCCGTTGGGCACGTCATGGCCGGCCTCATCAACGATGGCCGCCATGATGCCGGGCAGTGGCAGCGTGCAACTACCGGGCACCAGCGGCGTGGCGCCTGGCAGCGGGGTCATCACGTGGCCGCCGGTTTCAGTCTGCCAGAAGGTGTCCACAATCGGACACTTTTCGTGGCCGATGTTTTTGTAGTACCACATCCAGGCTTCGGGGTTGATGGGCTCACCCACGGAACCGAGAATGCGCAAGCTGCTCAAGTCCGACGCGTCGGGGTGCACCTTCGGATCGGCCTCGGCGGCCTTGATCAGTGAGCGAATCGCCGTCGGTGCGGTGTAGAACACGCTGACCTTGTGGCGCTCGATCATCTGCCAGAAGCGTCCGGCATTCGGGTAGGTCGGAATGCCTTCAAAAATCACCTGGGTGGCGCCGGCGGCCAAGGGGCCGTAGGCGACATAGGTGTGGCCGGTGATCCAACCGATGTCGGCCGTGCACCAGAAGACGTCGCTGGGGCGGATGTCAAAGGTCCAGTCCATGGTCAGCTTGGCCCACAGCAAATAGCCGCCGGTGCTGTGTTGCACGCCCTTGGGTTTACCCGTTGAGCCGGAGGTGTAAAGAATGAAAAGCGGATGCTCAGCGCCCACGAACTCGGGCTCACACACAGCGGACTGAGCGGCCATGCCTTCGTGCATCAGGCTGTCGCGGCCGGCAAGCATCTTGCAGGCGGTCGGGGTGCGCTGGTAAACAATGACGTTCTTGATAGATTCGCAACCGCCCAGGGCAATGCCTTCGTCAACAATCGCTTTCAAAGGCAGCTCTTTGCCGCCGCGCAACTGGTAGTTGGCGGTGATGACCGCCACGGCACCGGCGTCCTGGATACGCTCTTGCAAGCTCTTGGCCGAAAAACCGCCGAACACCACCGAGTGCGTTGCGCCAATGCGGGCGCAGGCCTGCATGGCCACCACGCCTTCGACCGTCATAGGCATGTAGATGACCACACGGTCGCCCTTTTTCACACCCATACCCTTGAGCACATTGGCAAACTGGCAGACCTTGGCGTGAAGTTCCTTGTAGGTGACGTTTGTCACCTTGCCGTCATCGCTTTCAAAGATGATGGCTTTTTGCTGTTCGGTAGCGGTGCCCAGATGGCGGTCCAGGCAGTTGTACGAAGCATTGATCAGGCCATCGTCAAACCACTTGTAAAACGGCGCTTTGGACTCGTCCAGTGTGCGGGTGAAAGGTTTTTTCCAGCTCAGGTTCTCGCGGGCCAGGCGGGCCCAGTAGCCCTCAAAATCCGTTTCGGCTTCCTTGCACAGTGCATCATAGGCAGCCATGCCTGAAATGCGGGCATTCTTGACAAAGGCCGGGTCCGGGTTGAAAACCCGGTTTTCTACCAGTGTTGACTCAATGGCCGATAGCGGTGCACTCATGAGTTGTCTCCTCTTAATCTCGATTATAAAAATTCCCGACCAAATCCAAATGTCGCGGCTGGCACTTACAAGCCACTGACTGGCACCAAGCTTACAAACACCTGCTGCCGCGGCGGCCAAGTTGAAACCCCTACAATTTTGAATTAAACACCCAAAACACCATGACAGACCCAAAGCCCAAAACCCCACAAGCATTGCGCCCCATTCCACGCTTTATCTTTGCCAGCCGCTGGCTTCAGCTGCCTTTGTACATTGGCCTGATCGTGGCGCAAGGCGTCTACGTTTTTCACTTTCTAGTGGAATTGCTGCACCTGGTCGAGGCGGTATTTGGCAGCCAAACCGCGCTGCAGGCGCTGGTCAGCAGCATCGGCTACAAGTCCGATGTCACGCTCACCTCGCTCAATGAGACGGTGATCATGCTGGTGGTGCTGGCCTTGATTGATGTGGTCATGATCTCCAACCTGCTGATCATGGTGATCGTCGGCGGTTACGAAACCTTTGTCAGCCGCATGAACCTGGAAGACCACCCGGATCAGCCTGAATGGCTGAGCCATGTGAACGCCTCGGTGCTCAAGGTCAAGCTGGGCACGGCCATCATCGGCATCAGCTCTATTCACCTGCTGAAAACCTTCATCAACGCTGCCAACTACGACGTCAAGGTGCTGATGTGGCAAACCATCATCCACATCGTGTTCCTGCTCAGTGCACTGGCGATTGCCTACACCGACAAACTGATGGTGCGCGACGCCAGCGCAGAGCACTGAACCACAAGCCAGCGACCACACCTATGACCACGAACATCCAACAAGAAGACCTGATCGAATCGGTGGCTGCAGCACTGCAATTCATCAGCTACTACCACCCGGCTGATTTCATTGCGCACCTGGCACGTGCCTATGAGCGCGAGCAAAGCCCGGCAGCCAAAGACGCCATTGCGCAGATCCTGACCAACTCCAAGATGAGCGCCACCGGCCACAGGCCGATCTGCCAGGACACCGGCATCGTCAACGTCTTCATCAAACTCGGCATGGATGTTCGCTTGACGGGTTTTACCGGCAGCTTTGAAGACGCAGTCAACGAAGGCGTACGCCGCGGCTACAAGCACCCGGACAACACCCTGCGCGCCAGCGTTGTCGCCGACCCGCACTTCAAGCGGGTCAACACGCAGGACAACACACCGGCTGTGATCTTTACCGAGCTGGTGCCCGGCAAGACCATGGAGGTGACGGTGGCAGCCAAAGGCGGCGGCTCAGAAAACAAAAGTAAATTGGCCATGCTCAACCCGGGCGACTCCATCGTGGACTGGGTGCTCAAAACAGTGCCGACCATGGGCGCCGGCTGGTGTCCGCCCGGCATGCTGGGGATCGGCATTGGCGGCACCGCAGAAAAAGCCGTTCTCTTGGCCAAAGAAAGCCTGATGGACGACATCGACATGTACGAGCTGCAAGCTAAAAGCGCGGCCGGCAAGCCGCTTGACCAGGTCGAGGAAATGCGCCTGGAGCTGTTTGACAAAGTCAACGCGCTGGGCATCGGTGCGCAAGGCCTTGGCGGGCTGACCACCGTGCTCGACATCAAGATCAAGCTCTACCCGACGCACGCCGCCGGCAAGCCGGTCGCCATGATTCCCAACTGCGCTGCCACGCGCCACGCGCACTTTGTGCTTGATGGCAGCGGCCCGGCCTACCTCACGCCGCCCAGCCTGGACCTCTGGCCGCAGGTTCAGTGGGCACCCGATTACGTCAAAAGCAAAAAGGTCAACCTGGACACGCTCAGCAAGGTGGAAGTTGCCAGCTGGAAACCGGGTGACACCCTGCTGCTCAGCGGCAAAATGCTCACCGGCCGCGACGCCGCCCACAAGCGGATTCAACAGATGCTGGCCAAGGGAGAAAAGCTACCGGTGGATTTCAGCAACCGGGTGATTTACTACGTAGGCCCGGTAGACCCTGTCGGCGACGAAGCCGTGGGCCCCGCCGGCCCGACCACTTCCACCCGCATGGACAGCTTCACCGAAATGATGCTGGGCCAGACCGGTCTGATCGCCATGATAGGCAAGGCCGAGCGCGGTCCCGTGGCTATTGAAGCCATCCAAAAACACCAGAGCGCTTACCTGATGGCCGTGGGCGGCGCCGCCTATTTGGTCAGCAAAGCCATCAAGAGCGCCAAAGTCGTGGGCTTTGCCGACCTGGGCATGGAAGCGATCTACGAGTTTGATGTGGTCGACATGCCTGTGACTGTGGCAGTTGACGCCGGCGGCACCAGCGCCCACATCACCGGTCCGGCTGAGTGGCAAAAGAAAATCGCCTCAGGTCAGTACAAACAGATCCCGGTCAAGGCGATCTGAAGCGAAGGCAAGCCGACCGCGAGCTCAGTGCAAATGCCTTGGCTTGCGTCCACCACCGTGGCCTGAGCCGCCTGGAGAGCCGCCCTGCCCGCGTGGCGGCTTGCCCAGCTGCATTGAAT
>CANIDW010000112.1 GCA_947466165.1 Comamonadaceae bacterium
CCAGCTACAGCCCAGACCGGCAAATAGCCCAGCTGCGCGTGCCCCCGCATTCCATTGAAGGCGAGTCCAGCGTGCTGGGCGGCTTGCTGCTGGACAACAGCGCCTGGGACCGGGTGGGCGATCTGCTGGTGGACGAGGATTTTTACCGCTATGAGCACAAACTTGTTTATGCCGCGGTAGGCGCACTGATCAACGCCAGCAAACCGGCCGATGTGATCACGGTCTATGAATACTTGCAATCTCAGGGCAAGGCCGACGATGTAGGCGGCTTGGGCTACCTCAATTCTCTGGCGCAGTACGTGCCGAGCGCAGCCAATGTGCGTCGCTACGCGGAGATCGTGCGCGAGCGCTCCATCCTGCGCAAGCTGGTCAAGGCCAGTGACGAAATCGCGACCCAGGCCTTCAGTCCGCAGGGCAAGGCGGTGGCCACCATCCTGGACGAGGCCGAGCAAAAGATTTTCAAGATCGGCGAGCAGGGCTCGCGCATGAAGCAGGGCTTTCACAGCATGGACACGCTGGTGGTCAATTTGCTGGACCGTGTCACTGAAATGTCGAAAAACCCCAATGACATCACCGGCGTGCCCACCGGCTTTCATGACCTGGACCGCGAGACCTCGGGCTTTCAGAAAGGCGACCTGATCATTCTCGCGGCGCGACCATCCATGGGCAAGACAGCGCTGGCCATCAATATTGCCGAGCATGTGGCGCTCAACGAAGGTCTGCCGGTGGCCGTGTTTTCTATGGAGATGGGTGCCTCCCAGTTGGCGGTGCGTATCGTCGGCTCTATCGGGCGCATTGACCAGAGCCATCTGCGCACCGGCAAGCTGTCCCCTGAGGAGTGGCCGCGCCTGATCGAATCGATCGAGAAGTTGCGCAATATTTCTTTGCACATTGATGAAACTCCGGGCCTGACAGTCAGCGAGTTGCGCGCCAATGCCCGCCGGCTGTCCCGCCACTTCGGCCAACTGGGTTTGATTGTGGTCGACTACCTGCAGCTCATGAGTGTCTCTAGCAGCATGAATGAAGAAAACCGTGCCACTGCCGTGGGCGAGATTTCACGCGGCCTGAAAATGCTGGCCAAAGAGTTGCAATGCCCGGTACTTGCTTTGTCGCAGCTCAGCCGCGGCGTCGAGTCGCGCACAGACAAACGGCCCATGATGAGTGACTTGCGTGAGTCCGGTGCGATCGAGCAGGATGCCGACGTCATCATGTTCATTTACCGCGACGAGTACTACACCAAAGAAGCCTGTAAAGAGCCAGGTGTTGCCGAGGTGATCATCAGCAAGCAGCGTAACGGCCCGACCGGCACCGTCAAGCTGACTTTCTTGAACCGCATCACCAAGTTTGAAAGCATGGCGCGCGACCATGGCAGTTACTGACCAGCCCCGGCTTTACGGCCTGCGCGTTTAGCGGATGCCGCGTGTATCCTTTCAATATGAAGTTGCACAGTTACTACCGGTCCTCGGCGTCCTTCAGGGTGCGCATTGCGCTCAATCTCAAGGGACTGGCTTACGACTACGTGCCTGTGCATTTGAATCGCGGCGACCATAAAAAACCGCCCTTTGCAGATTTGTCGGTCGACACGCTGGTGCCACTGCTTCAAACAGATGGCGAACTTCTATCGCAATCGATGGCCATCATCGAGTACCTGGACGAAACCCATCCCAACCCGCCCCTGTTACCGGCCGATGCGCTGGGACGGGCCAAAGTGCGGGCGCTGGCGCAGTCGGTGGCGTGTGAAATACACCCGCTTAACAACCTGCGCGTGCTCAAGCACCTGGTCAGGGAGCTGAAAATTGACGAAGCCGCCAAAAATGGCTGGTACCACCATTGGTGCCGCACCGGCCTGCAAGCCTTTGAACGTCAATTGGCCCAGCTGCCGCCTGCTCTTTACTGCTACGGTCAGACCCCGACCCTGGCCGACTGCTGCCTGGTGCCGCAGATCTTCAACGCCCAACGCTTTGAGGTGAACTTGACGGGTTTGCCGCGCACCATGGCGGCTTTTGAGGCTTGCATGGCTCTGCCGGCGTTTGCCCTGGCCCAGCCCTCTGCCTGCCCGGACAACGAGTAGAAAAACCCCTTGAACACGCACTGGCACCCCGAATGGTTGATTCCACAGTGGCCTGCGCCCAGCGGGGTTCGCGCTGTGTTCACCAGCCGGGCCGGCGGTCAATCACCCGCGCCTTGGGACAGCCTGAACCTGGGCGATCATGTGCAGGATGCGCCGTCCCGGGTGGCAGCCAACCGGCAAACTCTGGCTTTGGCGACGGCTTGCCGGCCTGTTTTTTTGCGTCAGGTGCATGGCGAGCAGGTGGCCGTGCTGGAAGCCCAAAGTTTGGGCCACAGCGACCCGCAGGCGGATGCAGCCGTCACCCGTGAGGGCGGCCTAGGTTGCACCATCATGGTGGCTGACTGCCTGCCGGTTCTGCTGGCGCACCTTGACTTGCCTGTGGTGGCTGCAGCCCATGCCGGTTGGCGCGGTCTGGCCGGTCTGGGGGCAGGGGGCTTACCAGGTTCGTCGGCAGGTGTGTTGGGCACTGTTTTCAGCCGCTTTGCCGACTTGGCCGGGCAAAGCCAGGCGCAGGCTGCGCAAAGAACCATTGCCTGGCTGGGGCCTTGCATAGGGACCGGCGCCTTTGAAGTGGGCGCTGAGGTGAAAGAGGCTTTTGAAGCCTGGCACCCGGGCTCTGGCGCTTATTTTGAACTGCTACCTGGCTCTTCAGCCAAATACCTGGCTGACTTGGCGGGGCTGGCCCGACTCAAACTGCATGCCCTGGGCATTGCCGGGGTGTACGGCAACGACGGCAGCCCCGGCTGGTGCACTGTGGGCCAGCCTTCAAGCTTCTTTTCGCACCGCCGCGACACTGCCCTCGGCCACAGCACCGGCCGCATGGCCGCTTGTATCTGGCAGACTTGATTGCTCGGGAGGCCGGGCCGGCTCTGTGAGGCTGTCTTCGGCCAGCGCCTTGGCCTTGAGCTTGCGACGGCGGGCTGGCGTGTTCATCACATACATCACCAGCGCCAGCGGCAAAGCGCCGTACAGCAAAAAAGTCATCAAGGCACCTAAAACAGTGCCGTTGCTGCTGGTGGCTTCAGCGACGCTCATCATCAGCACGACATAAATCCATGCAATTGCGGTCAGGTACATCAAAGTTAAGGCATAGTCAGGTTAAAGAAACTAAACGCGTGCATAGTCAACAAGGCAGAATAAGCTAAATCTGCAACAGAGTCTTTTTAAAGACCATCGCTTTCACGCAGATTGAGGAGACAACATGAATTCTGACGCAAACTGGGCGCAACTGGCCCGGCAATTTCAAGACAGCCTGAGTCAAGGCATGCAAAAGGCCATGGACAGCGTGCCCAGCGTACTGATGCAAGGCGTGCCGGCTGTCAAAGACCCTTTTGCCGGCTTGCAATTAGACCCGGCCAAACTGCTGGAAATCCAGCAGTCCTACCTGCAGCAGGCCGGTGACTTGTGGAACTCCGGCATCTCGGCTGAGGCAGCCCAGCTCAAGCCTGTGGCCGACCGCCGCTTTGCCGGCGAGGCCTGGAGCAGCAACCCGGTCGCGCACTTCTGCGCTGCCAGCTACATGATCAACGCGCAGGCCCTGATGGGCCTGGCGCAAGCCGTTGAAGGCGATGAAAAAACCCGCGCCCGGGTGCGCTTTGCCGTAGAGCAGTGGCTGGCCGCCAGCGCCCCAAGCAACTTTCTGGCTTTGAATGCAGAGGCGCAGAAAAAAGCACTGGACACCCAGGGCCAGAGCATTGCCCAGGGCCTGCAAAACCTGATGCACGACATGCGCCAGGGCCATGTTTCTATGACCGATGAAAGCGTTTTTGAGGTCGGTAAAAACGTCGCCACCACCGAAGGCGCAGTGGTCTTTGAAAACGAATTTTTCCAGCTGCTCGAGTACAAGCCGCTCACCACCAAGGTGCATGGAAAGCCTTTCCTATTGGTGCCGCCCTGCATCAACAAGTTTTACATTCTGGACCTGCAACCCGAGAACTCACTGATTCGCTACGCTGTGGCGCAGGGGCACCGCACTTTTGTGGTCAGCTGGCGCAACCCCGACGAGTCCATGCAGGACAAAACCTGGGACGACTACATCGAGCATGCTGCTATCAAGGCGATTGCTGTCACGCAAGAGATCACCGGCGCCAAAGACATCAACGCGCTGGGCTTTTGCGTGGGCGGTACCATTTTGAGCACTGCGCTGGCCGTGCTGGCTGCGCGCGGCGAAAAGCCGGTGGCCAGCCTGACCCTGCTGACCTCTTTGCTGGATTTCTCGGACACCGGCATCCTGGACATCTTCATTGACGAGACGGCCGTGAAATTCCGCGAAATGCAAATGGGCAGCGGCGGTCTGCTCAAAGGCCAGGACCTGGCATCGACCTTCAGCTTTTTGCGTCCCAATGACCTGGTCTGGAATTACGTGGTCGGCAACTACCTCAAAGGTGAAACGCCGCCGCCTTTTGACCTGCTGTACTGGAACAGCGACTCCACCAACCTGCCCGGGCCTTTTTACGCCTGGTACCTGCGCAACACCTACTTTGAGAACAGCCTGGTCAAGCGCGGCAAGCTCACGGTTTGCGGTGAAAAGATCGATTTATCAAAGCTCGACATGCCGGCCTACATCTACGGCTCGCGTGAAGACCATATCGTGCCGATAGGCGGCGCTTACGCCTCGACCCAGGTGCTCAAAGGCCCCAAGCGTTTTGTCATGGGTGCCTCGGGGCATATTGCCGGTGTGATCAATCCGCCCGCCAAGAAAAAGCGTTCCCACTGGATTGGCGACAAACTGCCGGTATCCCAGCAAGCCTGGTTGGCGGGTGCGACAGAGCATGCCGGCAGCTGGTGGCCTGATTGGGCGGCATGGCTCAAGGCTCATGCGGGCCCGCAAATTGCTGCACCGAAAAGCTATGGCAGTCGCAAATACAAAGCCCGCGAGCCTGCGCCGGGGCGTTACGTCAAGGCCAAGGCCTGAGGCTCCTCGAAGCCGGCGCAGTGCTCATGCTCTCATCACAAAGCTTATCAACCTAAGGAAATAGAAAAATGGATGACATCGTTATTGTTTCAGCCGCCCGTACCGCCGTCGGAAAGTTTGGTGGATCGCTGGCCAAGACGCCCGCCACCGAACTGGGCGCTGCTGTCATCAAGGCCGTGCTCGAGCGCTCGGGCCTGTCTGCTGAGCAGATCGGCGAAGTCATCATGGGTCAGGTGTTGGCCGCTGGTGTAGGACAGAACCCGGCGCGCCAGTCTGTCGTCAAGGCCGGTTTCCCGCACGCCATTCCAGGCCTGACCATCAACGCTGTTTGCGGCTCGGGTCTCAAAGCCGTCATGCTGGCCGCGCAGTCTGTGGCCACCGGCGACAGCGACATTGTGATTGCCGGCGGACAGGAAAACATGAGCGCATCGCCGCACGTACTCAACGGCTCGCGCGACGGCCAGCGCATGGGTGACTGGAAGATGGTCGACACCATGATCGTGGACGGCCTGTGGGACGTCTACAACCAGTACCACATGGGCATCACCGCTGAAAACGTGGCCAAGAAATACGGCATAGACCGCGCCATGCAGGACGCGCTGGCACTGGCCAGCCAGACCAAGGCCGCTGCCGCGCAAGACGCCGGCAAGTTCAAAGACGAGATCGTGCCTTTCTTGATCGCCCAGAAAAAGGGTGACCCCATTGTTTTTGCGGCGGACGAATTCATCAACCGCA
>CANIDW010000113.1 GCA_947466165.1 Comamonadaceae bacterium
TCAAACACGGGCCCATGGTCTATGACCAGGCCGGCCGCGTGGCCACGATTGACGGCCACATGATCGAGCTGTCGGCGCGCGAACTCGGCCTGCTCGAAGTGCTGCTGCAACGTGCCGGGCGACTCGTCAGCAAAGACCAGCTGGTCGAGCGCTTGTGTGAGTGGGGCGAGGAAGTCAGCAACAACGCCATCGAGGTCTACATTCACCGCCTGCGCAAGAAGATCGAGAAGGGTCCGATCCGCATCGCCACCGTACGCGGACTGGGTTACTGCCTCGAAAAAATCCCTTGAAAACTGTGGCCCCCACGCTCCCCACTTCGTGTGGTTCGCTGCCCCCCGGGGGGGCGCAGTTTTCCTTGGGGCGGCCCGGCGGAAAACTCTTGGTAAATCTCGCACTCACGAGGTTGGCGCGACTTTGAAAATATTCCAGCGTGGTAAGCGCAGCTTGTTCGGGGAGATCCTGGACTGGATGCTCACACCCTTGTTGTTGCTGTGGCCGATCAGCCTGGCGCTGACCTGGCTGGTGGCACAAAACATCGCCGGCAAGCCTTTTGACCGCGCGCTCGAATACAACGTGCAAGCGCTGGCCAAGCTGGTGGTGGTGCGCAACCAGCAGATGTTTTTTTCGCTGCCGGCACCGGCCAGAGAGATTTTGCGTGCCGATGACAGCGACCTGGTTTACTACCAGGTGCTGGGCACGCGTGGTGAATTTTTGAGTGGCGAGCAAGATCTGCCGCTGCCGCCGCCGGAAATAAAACCCGTCCAAGGCGAAGTGCGTTTGCGCGAAGATGTGATGCGCGGCGAGGAAGTGCGCGTGGCCTACACCTGGCTCGAGGTGGATGTGCCCCACGGTGAGCCCATGCTGGTGCAAGTGGCCGAAACACTGGAAAAGCGCAAGACACTGGCCACCGAGATTGTCAAAGGCGTGATGGTGCCGCAGTTCGTCACGCTACCGCTGGCGGTGCTGCTGGTGTGGCTGGCGCTGGTGCGCGGCATCAAACCCCTGGCCGAGCTTGAAAAGCGCATACGTGCCCGCAAACCTGACGACATGAGCGCGCTGGACGAAAGCGCCGTGCCCGAAGAAGTTGCGCCACTGGTCTCCTCCATCAACGACTTGCTCAGCCGCCTGAAACTGTCGCTCACCACGCAAAAGCGGTTTTTAGCCGATGCCGCGCACCAGCTTAAAACGCCGCTGGCCGGTTTGCGCATGCAGGCCGATCTGGCGCAGCGCGAGACCGACGCCGAAGAGCTGAAAACGTCGCTCAAACAAATTGGCCGGGCCAGCATTCGCGCCACGCACACCGTCAACCAGTTGCTGGCACTGGCGCGCGCCGAAACCACGGGTCGCAGTCTGACCAAAACGCCGGTGGACCTGGTGCACACGGTCTCTGAGGCCATTCAAGACTCGGTGCCGCGCGCACTCGAAAAACAAATCGACCTGGGCTACGAAGGCCCGCCTTTGGGCGAGGTGGCCAGCCGTGTGCAGGGCAATGCCACACTGCTCAAAGAGCTGGTGCGCAACCTGCTGGACAACGCTATCAATTACACGCCGGCCGGCGGCCAGGTGACTGCGCGCCTGTTGACGGACCGCTTCGGTGGCGTGGTGGTCTTGCTGGTGGAAGACACCGGTCCGGGCATACCTGAGTCAGAGCGCGAGCTGGTGTTTGAGCCTTTTTACCGGGCGCTGGGCACCAACGTGGACGGCTCGGGCTTGGGCCTGGCCATTGTGAAAGAAATTGCGCTGCAACACGGCGCCAGCATCGACATCGGCGACGCTGACTGGCGTGGCCAAGCCCTTTCACCGGGCACCCGGGTCACCATTCGCTTTGGCGGCACGCAGGACAACTGAGCCCTTGCCAAGTGGCTACGGTCAGCCCCGCAGCGTCTTCAGGCGCTCAGGTGCTTGCCGACAATGCCGGCCAACTCAAACATGGTCACCTGTGGCTTGCCGAACACCGCAAGCAACTTGGCATCGGCGTTGATGGCGCGCTTGTTGGCCGCGTCCTGCAGGCCTTGGGCCTTGATGTAGTCCCACAGCTTTTTGATGACCTGCGTGCGCGCCACCGGCTCAGCGCCGATGACGGCAGCCAGCGCCTCACTGGGCTTGAGCCCGCTGCCGGGTTTGGCCACGCGTGGCACTTTCGGCTTAGCCGCTTTGGCTGCGGGCGCTTTTTTGGCAACAACTTTTTTAGCGGCCGCTGCGCCTTTGGCTGCGACCGTTTTACCAAACGGCGTTTTCACCGCGCGCGCCGGGCCCGCAGCGGTCTTGCGCGGCGGAAACTTGGAGGGCGCAAATTCAAAATTGACTTTGCCGGCTTCGGCGTCCCAGGCCAGCATGGCTTTGAAAGGCCTGCGCGTGCGCATGGAAACAAATTTGTCGAGCAGGTCGGTCTTGCCGGTGCCCAGCAACTTTTGCATCTGCTCGTGGTCCACCGGCTGCTGCAAGATCATGGTGCCGGTTTTGAAATCGCAACTCGGTGTAGGTTGCGCCAGCGTGGGCACAGACTTTTCGCAGACATAGTTTTTGCCGTGTTCGTGCACCGGGCTGCCGCACTTGGGGCAGGCGCCCAAGGATGTGGCCGCGCCAAAGTCGATGATCTCGCCGCTCTCGGCGTTCTTGTCGTCGCCAAAGTCAAACTCGAGCTTGTAGTTTTTGCTCTCTTCGTCGAACTTGATGACCATCTCGGCCGTGAAAGGCCAGCCGGCCTTGGAGCGAAAACCGTCCAGTGGGCCGATTTTTTTATCACGCAGGAACTGCTCGACCTCGGCGACTTCAAAGGTGCGGCCGGCCGGCGTCTTGCCAAAAGAGAAGCCGCAACCTTCGCCGGCGCCTGCCTTGCCGCCGCAGGTGTAGCGACGGTAGTTTTCCTTGATGATGCCGCCGCAGTTGGGGCAGGGAGCTTCCAGGGTGGCGTAGTCGCCGGGAATGGTGTCCTTGTCGTAGCCCTTGGCCTTGTTGACCAGGCGCTCGGTCATGCTGGCGATCTCGGCCATGAAGCTTTCGCGGCTGAGCTGGCCCAGCTCCATTTGCGCGAGCTTGTGTTCCCACTCACCGGTCAGGTCGGCGCGTGAGAGTTCTTCCACACCCAGGCCGCGTAAGAGCGTCATGAGTTGAAAAGCCTTGGCCGTGGGGATCAGCTCGCGGCCTTCGCGCAGCATGTATTTTTCAGCAATCAGGCCCTCGATGGTGGCAGCGCGCGTAGCGGGCGTGCCCAGGCCTTTTTCCTGCATGGCTTCACGCAGTTCGTCGTCTTCAATGGTCTTGCCAGCGCCTTCCATGGCGCCCAGTAGCGTGGCCTCGGAGTAGCGTGCGGGCGGCCGGGTTTTCAGGCCCTTGGGCTCGACTGTTTCTGCGCCCACCAACTCACCGGGCTTGACGGGCACCAGGTTCTGGCCCTTGTCGCCGTCTTTGGGCTCGGGCACTTCGTCGGCAGCTTCTTTGCCGTAAATCGCCAGCCAGCCCGGCTTGACCAGCACCTTGCCTTCGGTCTTGAAACTATGACCTGCGGCCTTGGTGATGCGGGTCGTGACCAGGTATTCGGCACTGGGAAAAAACACCGACATGAAACGGCGCACCACCAGATCGTAGAGTTTTTGCTCGGCATCACTCAGGCCGCTGGGTGCTTGCAGCGTGGGGATGATGGCAAAGTGGTCGCTGACCTTGGCGTTGTCAAAGATGCGTTTGCTGGGCTTGATATAGCCATTGTTCAGCGCTACCAAGGCGTGTGGCGCCAGGTGCTTCATCTCGCTGCCGGCGAGCATTTCAAAGGTCTGCTTGACCACCGGCACATAGTCTTCGGGCAGGGCGCGCGAATCGGTACGCGGGTAGGTCAGCGCCTTGTGTCGCTCGTACAGGCTTTGCGCGATCGACAGCGTGGTCTTGGCCGAAAAGCCGAACTTGCCGTTGGCTTCTCGTTGCAACGAGGTCAAATCAAACAGCAGGCCGGCGGCTTGCGTGGTCGGCTTGGACTCTTCGCTGACGCTGGCTTTCTGGCCGCGCACGGCGTCTGCAATGCGGCGTGCATCGGCCTCGGTCCAAACGCGGTCGGCCTTGAGCTCGGCATCAGGCTCGGCATTGTCTGCGTTGGCGGCGGCTTTCTTCCAGGCCGGGTCAAACCACTTGCCGGGGTACTCGCCGGCTTCGGCGGCAAAGCTGGCGTGCACTTCCCAGTAGTTGCGGCTGACAAACTTGCGGATTTTTTCTTCGCGCTCAACCACCACGCTCAGCGTCGGCGTTTGCACGCGGCCCACGGTGGTCAAAAAGAAACCGCCGTCGCGCGAGTTGAAGGCCGTCATGGCGCGCGTGCCATTGATACCGACCATCCAGTCGGCCTCAGAGCGGCAACGCGCGGCATCGGCCAAGGGCAGCATCTGCGCGTCGCTGCGCAGGCTGGCAAAACCGTCGCGGATGGCGGCCGGCGTCATGGACTGCAGCCACAGGCGCTGCACCGGGTGCTTGGCTTTGGAATACTGCTGGATCAACCGGAAGATGAGCTCGCCTTCGCGGCCCGCGTCACAGGCGTTGACCAGGGCGTCCACGTCTTTGCGCTTGGCCAGCTTGACGATGGCGTTGAGCCGGGTCTTGGTCTTGTCGATGGGCTTGAGGTCAAAGTAGGGCGGAATGACGGGCAGGTTGGCAAAACTCCATTTGCCGCGCTTGACGTCAAATTCTTCCGGCGCCTGGATCTCCACCAGGTGGCCGACGGCCGAGGTGACGATCCAGTCATCACTCTCAAAGTACTCGTCGTGCTTTTCGAACTTGCCCGCCGTGGGCGTGATGGCGCGCACGATGTCTTGAGCCACCGAGGGCTTTTCCGCAATCACCAGAGTTTTCATAAAAAATTCTTCAAACCTTGTACATCTTCGGGAAACAAGCTCCCGGATTCTGCAAAAACAACTTTTCCATCCCGACCGCGCACCACCACCACCGGCAAGCCGCGTGGCTTGGGCCACACCGCGGCAGCCTGCGTCGCCATGGCCACCGGAAACCCGTAGCCCTTGGCCTTCAAATGCGCGCTGGCCGCCGCCGGCTGCTTGTCTATCGACAGCCCCAGCAGCACCAACCCATCGCTACGGTGCGCCCGCCACAGCGCATCCATATGCGGCGACTGTTCCGCACAAAAAGGGCACCAACTGGCCCACCAGTACACCACAAGCACTTTTCCCCGGGCCTGATCTGGGCCCCAGACGCTGCCGTCAAGCATTGTCAAAGCGGGGACCGCGAGCGCACTGCCAAGGGCAGGCAAGGGCGCGCCCGGCTCGGCCGCCATGGCGGCCAAGCCCAGAGGCGCCAGCCCCAGCACCACCGCCCGGTGCGCGGCCAAACCCATGACGCTGCGTCTGTTCAACATGGCGTGCTCCTTACAATACGGCTCTTCGTGCGCGCGCACCTGCGCGCGCACATGCATGAATTAACCATACCAAATTTTCAAACGTGTTCAAAAATCAGCCTTCCGCTCTGTCTCCGGCCCCGGCCGTTTCTGCTCCCGCGCCCTCGATGCGCCGCATCCAGACGCGCCGCTCCGGTGTGCATGGCAAGGGCATGTTTGCCGTGCAAGACCTGGCCGAAGGCGAGACGCTGATTGAGTACGTGGGCGAGATCATCAGCTGGAAAGAAGCGCTGCGCCGTCACCCGCATGACCCGACGGACCCCAACCACACCTTTTACTTTCACGTTGATGAAAAGCACGTGATCGACGCCA
>CANIDW010000114.1 GCA_947466165.1 Comamonadaceae bacterium
AGACCAACATCTGCGCATCGGCATCCGCGCACTAGAGCTTTTGCGCAGCCAGGGCAGCAGCCAGTTGCACAGCCGCAAGCTGCGCAGTTTTTCAGAGGTGGCGTTTCAGTGAGAAGGCGGGAAGAAGATGGATCCCCGCATTCGCGAGGATGACGGATACCCGCATTCAGGCCTCGGGCAAAGCTAATTGTGTGGGCTGGCGCTGTAAATGCCCCCCTATCTTTGCGTCAATCCGAATTCAACTAGCTTGAAGCAGTGATAGTCATGGCCACCTTAAGGCAGCGGGCGTAGTTTTCATAAGCGACGGCTTTGAGTGTTTTTTCAGCCATGCCTCGCTTTGCCAGGATTTCAACGACTTCGCGAAGATGAGCGAGTTTGTCGATGACCGCGCCTTGAGGCAAACCGTCTTCGTCCGTACCGAACATGACATGGTCCGTACCCAGCAGATCAACCATGCGGATAATTTCACTGGCGTAACCATCGAGCCCACCCCCACCGAAGGAAGCGCCTAAAGCCCAAAGGCCGACAGCCCCGCCCCGAGCCGCTATCTTTTTGGCGTACGCCTCACTCAAACCCCGCGACATGTAACCACCCTGAGTCCAAGACTGCTCAGATTTGGTAACGAAACTGTGAGACCAAATCATGGGCTTGCTGGAGATCTCCAGCGCATGGTCAATCGATGCGCCGGTGGAGTGCGCCAAGTCAACCAAGATGCCTTTGTTGTTCAGCTCTTTGACCAGTTGCTTGCCGAAGTTGGAAAGTCCGTTGTGAACAGGTCGTTCGGTCTGGAGATCGCCAACCGGGTTTTGAACATAGTGCACAAGTTGGACATGCCGCAGGCCCAGGTCGTAAGCCGACTGAAGACCGTCCAGGCTTCCCTCCAGAAAATCAGCGCCCTCACTGGTCAGGACCACATAGGGTTCTGAGTTCAATGATGAATCAAAGTCCTTGGCCGTTTTTAAGATCTTCGCGCCGTTGACGGACAAGTACCGGATGGCGGTGCTCATCTGGCGGTCAAAGGATGCTTTTAATTCACCTTTGCCGATGGGTCGAGCCTGCTCGACACCTTTAGAGGTCAATCGAAGAAAAGGGGCGTCCGGAACGATGGTCCAGGACAGCAGGCTCACCCCCGACTCCTTCATCAACGTACCCAATGTCGCGGCAGAGGCTTCATTCTTACGGAGTAATCCCAAGTGGTTGTGAGCGTCTGCAATCGGAACCCGACTTTGTGAGTTGACCGATCCGAAAATTGAGAGGCCTGCAGCAGCAAGCAAAACAGTTCTTCTCTTCACTGCGTTTCCACCTTTCTATGCTTGTACGCGGTATGGCCTGCTGAAATCCATCCCCGCCCCAGGCTCAGGCCTCGGGCAAAGCCAGCTGCGTGGGCTGGCGCTTTTCAATAGCGAACTTCAGCAACGCCGCACTGCGGAAAACGCCGTGCGCAAACTTGCCATAGGGCAGCGTGACAAAAAAGGCCATCACCGTGCCCAGGTGCACCGCCAGCAGCAAGGCCATAGCGACAGTGTCGCGCCAGATCAGCAGGGCCAGGCCTGTCAGGCTGATGAGGAATAGCAAGGCGATAAAGCCGCGGTCCATCGGCTTCTGAGCCGCGTCGCCGTGGCTGGCGTGGCGGCGCAAGTTGAGCCACAGCAAGCCGGCCGGCCCGATCAGCAAGCCAATGCCGCCCACTGTGCCCAAAATCACGGGCAGGCTGGTGTAAGCGTAAGGCGCCTGCCAGTTGAACAGGTAGTGGTAGAGCGTGGCCACCGAGGTGGAGGCAAAGCACAGCATGAAACCGTAAAAAGTCAGGTGGTGAAAGCGCCGGCGCCACAGGGTGGGCGCGACTTCGCCGTTCGGGCAGCCTTCAGCCGGCTCGTCGGCGCTGGTCTGGTTGGCGCCGTCCAGGTACTTCAGACGCAGCGCGGCCGAAGTGGCTTCGACTGCGGCCTCACCCAGTGCTTCAGAGGCCTTGGCGGGTGACACATCACGCCAAAAACGAAGCACGCCCAATGTGAGCGCCAGCACAGAAAACAAGAAAATAGGCGCGAACATCAGCACCATCAAATTGTGCGGAAAGATCGCGTAAAAATTACCCGCTAGCGGCGGGTTCCACAGCGTGCCATTCACCCCGACAGCCAGCACCAGAAACAGTGCCAAAGCCGCCGCCAGCGCTAAGCTGATCATGAGGCCCTGGCGCTGGTAAAGCGCACCCAGCGCCGGTGGCCAGGCATAGTCGGCATAGGTTTGCACGCGCACTTTGGCCATGGCCTGCGGCACGTTGATGGCGAACTCGTGCGGCGGCGCGTACTGGCAGGCGTGATAGCAGGCGCCGCAGTTATGGCACAGGTTGGCCAGGTAATGAATGTCGGCCTTGCCGAACTCCAGGTGCCGCGTCATGGCCGGGAACACCGCGCAAAAGCCTTCGCAGTAGCGGCAGGCGTTACAGATCTGCATTTGCCGCGCGACTTCAGCCTCGTTCGCGCTCAGTTCGGGCAAAGCGCCTGAGGCCAGGGCCACGGCCTCGCGGGTCAGGGCTTCAAGCTGCTGCATGGCTGTCTTCCGTCAAATGTGATGAGTTCAGTGCGGCCCGGGCGGCCTGCACGCCGGCGATGCGGCCGAAGGCCGTGCCGATGGTCATGCCGACGCCTGCGGTGTAGCCCTTGCCCAGCACATTGCCGGCCATCAGCTCGCCGGCGGCAAAGAGGTTGGGACTGGGCTGATCGGCAAAGCGGATGGCGGTGGTCTCGTCCACCCGCATGCCCAGGTAGGTGAAGGTGATGCCGGGCTTGAGCGCGTAGCCGTAAAACGGCGCCGTGTCGATGGGCCGCGCCCAATGCGTCTTGGCCGGGCTCAGGCCTTCGGTGTGGCAGTCATCGAGCACAGCATGGTCAAAGCTGCCGATGCGGCAAGCCGCGTTGTAGTCGTGCACGGTCTTGACGAAAGCTTGTTCGTCCAACCCCAGCTGGCGCGCCAGTTGCTCCAGCGTGTCGGCCTTTTCGCCTGGAAACACCGGCGGCATGAATCGGCCCACGGCCTTGGCGTCAATGATCGAAAAACCGCGCTGCCCGGGCTGCTGGGCCACCAGCCGGCCCCAGATAGCGTAGCGCTTGGGCCAGAAGTCTTCGCCCTCGTCATAAAAGCGCTGGGCCTGCTGGTTCACCACAATGCCCAGCGACACGCAGTCCACACGCGTGCAAATGCCGCCGTCATACAGCGGCGCGCGCGCGTCAATCGCCACACAGTGGCTCTGGTCAGGCGCGCCGATAGTGTCTGCGCCCTGCGCCATCAAATCCTTGAGCAGCACGCCCATGTTGAAGCGGGTGCCGCGAATCGCAAAGTTGTCAGCCGGCCACTCACCGGCCTCGTTCTGGCCCCAGGCCTCGCGCAGCCATTCGCGGTTGGACTCGAAGCCGCCGCTGGCCACCACGCAGGCGCGCGCCTTGATGCGCTGCGGGCCGGCCGGGCCATTGACGTGCGCGGCGACAAAGCGACCGTCGTCAAGCTCGAGCCGCTCGACTGCAGCCTCGTAACGCACCTCGATGCCCAGTTGTTCTGCGCTGCGGTAGTAGGCATTCATCAGTGCCTTGCCGCCACCCATGAAGAACGCATTGGTGCGCGACAAATGCAGCGTGCCCGACAGCGAAGGCTGAAAGCGTACGCCGTGCTGGCGCATCCAGCCGCGGCAGCTTGATGACTCGCGGATCGCCAGGCGCGCCATGCTTTCGGTGGTCAGGCCGCCGGTGACCTTGAGCAGGTCTTGCCAGAACTCTTCTTCGGGATAGGCCTCTGTCAACACGTCTTGCGGCGCGTCGTGCATGCAACGCAGGTTGCGCGTGTGTACCGAGTTGCCGCCGCGCCACTCGCGCGGGGCCGACTCGAGCACCAGCACGCTGGCGCCGGCTTCGCGCGCCATCAGGGCTGCGCACAAGGCAGCGTTGCCGCCACCGATCACCAGAACATCCAGCATGCACAACCCCTTTTAAAAAATCAATCTGCGCGGATTTGCGCCCGCTTGACAATGTCGCTCCACACCTTCTGCTCGCCGGCAATGAAGCTGGCAAACTCGCTGGCCGGCCCGCCGCCGCCGATGGCGCTGTCGGTGGCAAAGCGCGCCGTGACGGCCGAAGACTTCAAGGCCTTGAGCGACTCTTCCTGCAAATGCTTGACCACGTCGGCGGGCGTGCCGGCGGGCGCCAGAATGCCGTACCACTGCGAAGTTTCGAAATTCTTGAAACCCAGCTCAGCGACAGTCGGTACATCCGGCAGGCTGGAGATGCGCTGCGACGTACCCACCGCGATAGCGCGCAGCTTGCCGCTGCGGATGTAAGCACCCAGCGCCGGCAAACCGGCCGACGAGGCCTGCGTGCGACCGGCCAGCAAGTCAGTGAGCTGCGGGCCGGTGCCGCGGTAAGGAATGTGCGTGATGAACATGCCGGTGACCAGCTTGAGGTATTCCATGGCCAGGTGGCCGGCGCTGGCGTTGCCGGCAGAGCCGTAATTGAGCTTGCCCGGATTTTGTTTGGCGTAGGCAACGAACTCTTTGAAGTTGGTCGCCGGCACGTCAGGGTGAATCACAAACACATTGGGCACTTTGGCCAGCAGCGTCACCGGCACGAAGTCTTTGTTGACGTCATAGGGCTGGTTTTTCAGCATGTAGGGGTTCACGGCCAGCGTGCCCACATGGCCCAGAATGATGGTGTGGCCGTCAGGCGCAGCTTTGGCAACGTCTTGCATGGCCGTCACGCCGGCGCCACCGGGCTTGTTTTCAACAAAAACGGACTGTCCTAATTGCTTGGTCAATTCGGCCGCTACTGAACGAGCGACGATCTCCGACGTACCACCCGGGGCAAAGGGCACCACAAAGCGAATCGCTTTGGATGGCCAGGCCGGCTGGCCGATGGCAGGCAGGGCCAAGCTGGCAGCGCCAGCGCCAGCGGCTTGCAGGACAATGCGGCGGGACAAGAAAGAAGTGCTCATGAAGGTCTCCGGATAGTTATCAACCATGCAATGGGTCGGCTTTGAGAGCCGGGCTTCACACCTTAGCGCGGTGCTGGCGCTTGCATTGGCTGATTATCCATTGGGCTAAGAACCCAAAGATAAGGACTTTAGGGCCAGTCAGGGCGACCCGGCAAGCAGGCGCAAGGCATGGGGGCATCACGCAAAGTGATGGCTAAGAGACCCAGCTTCAGGCTGGCGTCTGGCCAGTCAACCGGGCGCCTACCCAGCGACCCGAACGCACGGCCTCGCGGGCGCAATCGGCCAGCACCACGCGCGCGGCCAGCGCCGCCGGTGAGAGCTCGTCGTCCGACAAGCTGCACAGCGCGCTGGCACGCAAAGCCAGCGGGTCGCGCAGCTCAGTGAGTACAAAGCGCTGCCCGGCATCCGCAAAGCGTGCCACCGCCGCCCAAGGCTGCAGCGTGCAGCCCAGGCCACTGTCTACCGCGTCCATCAACATGGCCAGCGAATCAATCTCAGCGATCACCGTGGGCTTGAACTTGGCCCGCGCAAAAGCACTGTCCAGCGTGCTGCGCAAGCCGTGTAAGCCGGTCGGCAAAATCAAGGGCAAGCCGGCGAGTTGCGCCACACTCAAACGCTTGCGGGCAGGACTGCTTGCTGCGCGCCGCGACTCGATCAAAAACAGTTTTTCCTCCAGCAGCGGCATCACGCTCAAGCGCCGGCCGGCCTGGCTGTCGAACA
>CANIDW010000115.1 GCA_947466165.1 Comamonadaceae bacterium
GCCAGCCACAGCAGCATGGCAGCGGCCGCGATTTCCAGCCATCCGCGCAGCCACATCCAGGCCGGCCCGGCCGTGCCCTGCGGTAAACCGCTTTGATCGACCCACACGGCGACCACCTCGAAGGCTGTCACGCCCAGCATCAACCACAGCGCCCAGAATGGCCGCCAGACCTTGACCATGGGCAGCGCACTGGAGGTGAAAAACGGAATCATCCGGTGAGCCACCGTCACGTATACCACCACGACAAACCCCCACAAGGCGGTGATTACCAGGGCGCTCGCGACTGGCAGAGCTTGCAGCGCCAGTGCCAGTAAAAAGCCCAGCAGGCTGACGCAGCCCACCAGGCAGCCCGCGCCTACAACCAGAGCATGTAGCCGGTCCCTGGCCTGGCTACGCCAAATCAGTAGACCAAACCAGGCGCTCATCCAGACCAGGCCAGCACAGGCCAGCGCCAGACCGGTCAGTGCCAGACGTGTCTCTAGATGCGCCCCGGCCAACCAGGCCAACCAGCCGAGGGCTTGCAGCAAGAGCGGCGCCAGCAATTGGCGCGCGCCGGGCGGCGCCACGCCCAGCCATTTCGGTCCGGCAGTGAACAGAAAGCCCGAAAAGAACAGCGGTATAAAACCAAAGCTCATAAGCGCACCATGAACCAGCGACGGTGACATCGCGTAGGGCAGCGTCACCGCTGTGCTCACCCGGTCCCACTGCACCAAGAGCCACCACAAGCCTGAGGTCATCAACAACAGCATCGCCAAGGTAAAGCCAAGCCGGTGCGGTGCCAGCAGCGTGTGCGCGTAGCGCCATCGGCGATCAGTCATCCGCAAGTGCCCAGGTGGCCGCATTGGGTGCAGTAGTCGCAACCGTCCTTGCGGATCACGGCGTGCGCACCGCACTCGCTGCATTTGCGCCCGGCCATCCAATGCGACGGCATGGCGCCGGGCAGCGGCGAAACAATCGCCGGTGATTGCCGTTGCAGGCTGGCCGCGCGGCTGCCGATGATGTTTTGCACGGCGTAGGCAATGGCGGCAACTTCCGAGTCGTGCCACAGCGGCACCTGTGTGCCGTCGGCCTTGCAGTAGGTGCCCAGACGCACCGGGCCGCGGTCCCAGGCAACCTTGCGCATGTCGCTGAGTGCGCGGTCTAAAAAACCGCCGCGTGCCGCCAGCGACAGCAAACGCATGCTGGAGGTGACCCACTGCTGCGACTCGCCGCTTTGCCCCACCGGCATGAAAAACTCGATGGCCCGTTCAATGTGGCTGCCGTCGGCCGCCAGCATGGGCATGAAGGACACCAGCAGGTACAGCGTTTGACGGCCTTCTTGCGTCCAGTAATCGACCTTCTCAGCCACCGCCGCCAGGGCGCCCGGCGGGCGGCGCTCGATCACGCTGCGCATCGGATCGCCTGGCGGTGCGCTGACGGATGTCGCTGCGTCTGCGCCACCGGCTGCGGACAGTGCCGAAGGCAGGTCCAACACTGAACCGAGAATGCTGTTGGGCCGGTAGGTCGCCAGACCCTTGAGCTGTGCCCGCCAGGCTTGCAGGTACAAGTCCTTGAAGTCGGCATACGGGTAGTCGGCCGGCACATTCACGGTCTTGGAGATGGCTGTGTCAATAAAAGGCTGAACACTTTTCATCATGGCGATGTGGCCGGCCGCCGGCATCTCCAGGGCGCTGACAAAGTAGGCCGGTAAGTTCGTGATGTCGCCGCCGAGTTCGCGGTACAAGCGCCAGGCATGGTCTTCGACCGCGTAGTCGGTGGTGCTGCCGTCGGCCTCGCGTTTTTTGCGCCGGTACATCCATGAAAAAGATGGCTCGATGCCGTTGGAGGCGTTGTCGGCAAAAGCCAGGCTGACGGTGCCGGTGGGGGCAATCGACAGCAGATGGCTGTTGCGGATGCCGTGTGCGCGTATGTCTGCCTGCAGCGCTTTGGGCAAGCGGCTGGCAAAAGTACCGCTGGCCAGATAGCCCCCGGCCTCAAAGCGTGCAAACGGACCTTTTTCACGGGCCAGCGCCACCGAGGCAGCGTAGGCTGCGTCGCGCATGCGCTCGGCAATGTGTGCGGCCTGGTTGCGGCCTTCGGCGCTGTCGTAGCGCAGGCACAGCATGGTCAGCGCATTGCCCAGCCCGGTGAAGCCGACGCCGATGCGGCGCTTGCAAGCGGCTTCTTCGCGCTGCTGCGGCAGCGGCCAGTAGGTCAGGTCCAGCACGTTGTCCAGCGCGCGCACCTGGATGGTGACCGAGGCTTCAAACGCTTTGAAGTCAAAGACCGGCGTGCCGCCAAAGCCAAAAGGGTGGCGCACAAAACGCGTCAGGATGATGGGGCCCAAATCGCAGCAACCGTAAGCCGGCAGCGGCTGCTCCCCGCAGGGGTTGGTGGCACTGATAGTCTCGCAGTAGCGCAGGTTATTGTCCTGGTTGATCGGGTCCAGAAACAAGATGCCCGGCTCGGCAAAGTCATAGGCGGACTGCATCACTGTGTCCCACAACTCGCGTGCGGCCAGACTGCGGTAAACCCACAGGCCGTCGGCGCGTTTGTAGGCGCCGGCGCTCATCAGCTCGGCGCCGGGCGTAGCCAGGTGCACCAGATCCCAGGGCTGATCGTCCAGCAGCGCTTGCATGAAGGTGTCGCTCATGCCCACGGAGACATTGAAGTTGTTCCAGCGCCCCGGCGTGCGTTTGGACGTGATGAACTGCATCACGTCCGGGTGGTCTATGCGCAACACACCCATCTGCGCGCCGCGTCGCGCGCCGGCGCTCTCTACGGTGGCGCAAGACTGGTCAAACACGTTCATGTAGCTGCACGGGCCGGAAGCGATAGACGCGGTACCCTTGACTTCAGCGCCACGCGGGCGCACGCGTGAAAAGTCATAGCCCACCCCGCCGCCCCGGCGCATGGTTTCGGCGGCTTCACGCAAGGCCTCGTAAATACCGGGCAAGCCCTCATCGTCCTGGCCCTGGATGCAGTCACCGACCGGTTGCACAAAGCAGTTGATCAAGGTGGCCTGAATCCGGGTGCCAGCCGCGCTCATGATGCGACCCGCGCCAATAGCGCCAGCGTGCAGGTTGGCTAAAAAAAGAGTTTCAAAATGACTGCGCGTCGCTTCCGGCTCGACCGAGGCCAGTGCGCGGGCCACGCGTCGAAAGACGTCTTCTGCGCCGGTCTCGCCGGCCTTAAGGTATTTTTCGCGCAGCACATCGGCACTGATGGGCTGGGTGGCGGTCAGGTCTTGCGGGCGTTCCATGGGGTTTTGTGCGTCGCGTTTCATTTGATGGCGTGCAAGTTGTGCGGGGCTGGCTGGGGGCCGGTCATCAGGTGCCGCATCAGTTCTTGAACGGATCTGATCTCCCGACCGAAGGGCAGCGCACCGGCGCCGCGAAAGAACAAGCCTTTGTCGGTTTCACCAGCCATCGCATGACCGAGTTGCTGGTCAATGCAGAACTGGCCCATGGCGGCGTTGCCGTCTCGCAGGCCGCAGTGGCTCAGGCAGTCAAAAGACATATTGCATTTTTTCTTTTCGTGGGCATGGGCCTGCAAGTTCGATTCGATGCGCAGGTATTTGTCAAGCCAAGGAGTGCGCACTGCGCGTGCCGGCAGGCCGGCCACGCTGATGAACTCCACCATGTCTTGCGGTCCGGCCTCGGCCAGCACCCGCTTGAAGGCCGGGTCGGCATCGCATTCCAGCGTCACGGCAAAGGCTGTGCCCAGCTGAACCGCTGCCGCACCCAGCGCCTGCAGCCGCAGGATCTCGGCATGGCTGCTGATACCACCGGCTGCAATCAAGGGGATCTCGCGCTCAATGCCCGCGCTCTTGAAGAACGCCAGCACCTGCGGAATCACGTTCTCAAAGTCAAAGCGCGGGTCTTGCAGGTCCGCCACTTTGGCAGCCCCCAAGTGACCGCCGGCCAGGCGTGGGTGTTCAATCACGATGGCGTCGGGCAACCGGCCTTTCTTTTCCCATTTACGCACCACCAGCTGCACGCCGCGTGCGTCCGACAAAATCGGTATCAGTGCGGTGGCCGGAAAATCACGCGCGATCTCGGGCAAGTCCAGCGGCAGGCCGGCACCGACGACGATGGCATCGGCGCCGCTGGCCAGCGCCTGCCGCACATAAGACTCGTAAGCGCTCAACGCTTTCATCACATTCACCGCAATCAGACCCTGGCCGCCGGCGATCTGGCGGGCGAGTTGGATCTCGCGGTCCAGTGCCAGCAGGTTGGCCGCGTCAATCAGCTCGCGCGCATCGGCTTCTTTGTCCAGGTGCCCGGTTTTCTCCATCAGGTCGGGGTGGTGGCGGCGCAGGTCCACAGCCGAGACTGTGCCGATGGCGCCCAAGCGGGCCACGGCGCCGGCCAGGCCGCTGGCGGAGACGCCCACGCCCATGCCGCCTTGCACCACGGGCAGCAATTGCCGACCGGCCAGTTGAAGCGGCCGCAGTCCGCCAGCCAGCGCCAGGGCTTTGAAAGTTGCTGCCAGTTCATTGACAAATGACTTGTCCATCGTTTTCCACATCAGGTTGATAAGGGCCCGTGCCTGTCTTGGAGACTAACGAAGCTGGCACGAAGGCACCTTGTTTTGCATCAAACACATGTATTTCTCCGTCTTCAATGACGTCATACCAGCCGTGCAGGCTGACTGGGCCCGCCAAGTCCTGCCGCTGAACCAGGGTCATTGCAGCAAGGGTGAGTCCGCTGTATCGAGCTCGACGCCTTCAATCAGTGCCTGACCAGCCAGCACACTCATGTACTGGTGCAGTCCGCGGCCGCGCGATTGCAGCGTGAGCAGCGCGTCAATGCGAGCGGCCACATCCTCGTAAGCCAGTTGCCGGCCGCTGCGCCGTTGCAGCACGTCAATGATGTGAAGACCGAATCGGGTGTGAAAAAGTCGCGGCTGCACGCCGGTGCCGCCCGTGGCATGGGCCTGGTGAAAAAGTTCGGTGGCGAGCTCGGGCGCGCAATCTTCGGGTGTGATCCAGCCCAGGTCCCCGCCCTGGCTGCTGCTCGGGCAGTTCGACAACTCAGCCGCCAGCGCTGCAAAGCGGTCTTCACAAACGCTGTGGTGCGTGAGTTCCAACAAGGCCCGTTCGGCGTGCACAGCAAGGGCCTGCACATTGACGCCTGGCGTGACAGCAAACAGGATGTGCCTGACATGCAACGCCTGGCCGACAACAAACTGCAGCAGGTGCGCTGCGTGGTAGCGACGCCCTTCTTCGGCGCAGGGCTGCGGTGTGATGACGCCTCTCTCGACCATGGCTTGCAGCACCTGGCGTTCCGTCTCACTGAGTTCCGGTGCCATCAGCGCATCAGAACCGTGGTGGCGCGGCAACAGGGCCAGCCGCAGGGCCTGCTGACGCAGCAGCTCCGTGTAAGCCAGCTCACGCAGCAAGTGGGCATCAGGCTGTTGGCCGGCTGCATGCAAGGCTATGCCATTGATGCTGGCCGGCTTCAACAAGGCCTGAACAGCGGCGCTAGCACCGGTGGCTTTCAGTGGTGCGCATTGGCAGCCGCTGCTGCCGCAGCATGCAGCCGATGGCAAAGTTGGTGAGGTGAGCTGATTCATGCAAAGCCTTGGTGTTTGGATCAACGGGTCCGGTGCCGGGCAGCCGGCACGCCGATTCGACGGCTGCGCACCATCTGGTAAGGGCGAAAGAGGTAGGCAAGCGATCCGAAGCCGCTCCAGACATGCACCAGTCGGGTGAA
>CANIDW010000116.1 GCA_947466165.1 Comamonadaceae bacterium
GCAGCGTGCAAAAGGCGGCCAGCAAGTCGTCCAACATGATGCCAAAGCCACCACGCGGACCGAAACCCTTGAAGTGCCGGTCCGCCCAGGCCATGGGCTCGGGCTTGAGGGCGTCAAACATACGAAACAGCGCAAAGGCAACCAGCTGCATCAGCCAGCCTGCCGGCATGAGCAGCCAGAGTACCAGCCAGAAAGCGGCGATCTCGTCCCAGACGATGTGGCCCGAGTCAGCTATTTGCATGTGTTGCGCTGTGACCGTGCAGGCCCACCAGCCCAGCAAAAAAGAGGCGGCAATCAGCAGTCCGAGTTGCGTGCTGGAAAGCCATTGCTGCAGTGCCAGAAAGCACAGCCAGGCCCACATCGTGCCGACGGTGCCGGGCGCCACCGGGCTCAGACCCGAGCCGAAGCCCAGCGCGATCACATGCGCAGGATGCGCCAGCATGAAGCGGGCCGTCGGGCGCCGCATCGGGGCGGGGTGTGAAGGCAAGGCGTTGGGGTCGTTCATGCGAAATGGTCAAACGAAGCGAAGTGGTTTGGCATGGGGGCGCCCGCTGCATCGAGCAGTCGCAAGCCGGGCTGAGCGTCAATCCGGCCTATGCGGCTCACGGGGGTGGCGCTAGTCTGCGCTGCGGCGAGGATGGCGCTTTGTGCCGACGGCGGCGCCGTGAACAGCAGCTCATAGTCGTCGCCGCCGGACAGCACGCAGTGCAGCGCCTGCGTGTGGCTTAAGCCCGCGCCCGCCCAGTCGCTGTGCGCCCGGGCGCACAGCCGCTCGAGCGCGGCTTCGGTGTTCAGCGTCGCGCCGACCTGAGAGGCTTTGAGCAGATGCCCGAGGTCACCCACCAGACCGTCGCTGAGGTCCATCGCCGCGCTGGCCAGGCCGCGCAGCGCCATACCGAGCGCGATGCGGGGGCTGGGTTCTTCCAGGCGCAGCCGCGTTGCTTGTAGCAAGGCAGGCGGCAAAGAAAGCTGGCCCTGCAGGGATTGCAGTGCCAGCCGCGCATCACCCAGATGACCACTCACATAGATGTCGTCGCCCGGCTGCGCGCCGCTGCGCAGCAGGGCCTGGCTTTGACCGCCCGGGGCAGGCACGCTGCCAAAAACAGTGATGCAGATGTTCAGCGGGCCGCGCGTGGTGTCTCCGCCAATCAGCTCGCAACCGTGGCTGTCGGCCAGTGCGAAAAGTCCTCCGGCAAATGCCGCCAGCCAGACCTCGTCAATGTGCGGCAGTGCCAAGGCCAGCGTGAAGCCCATCGGTTCGGCGCCGCAGGCCGCCAGATCGCTCAAATTAACGGCCAGCGCTTTGTGGCCCAGGCTGCGCGGGTCCACGTCAGCAAAAAAATGC
Organism: Comamonadaceae bacterium; assembly: GCA_947466165.1. GTDB lineage: Bacteria > Pseudomonadota > Gammaproteobacteria > Burkholderiales > Burkholderiaceae_C > Polaromonas. The sequence goes on from CANIDW010000116.1 coordinate 1,346, forward strand.
CGGCCCTGCACCAGCATGTCGGTGGAGATCGCCATGTGCGAGCCGGCCGGCGTTTGCAGCAGCGCGCAGTCGTCACCAATGCCCAGCACCGCGCGGCGTGCCGGGCGCTTGAAGAAGCGTTCGATCAGGTCAAATTCACCCATAAGCGCTCAGCATAACGCGCCGGGGCTGGCAGGCGCAGTGGCTTTCAGTGCAGCACGCGGGCGGGTGAACCGGGCGTGGCTTCCAGCACGAACATGGGAATCTCGGCCTCAAAACGCGTGCCGTCTTCAGCCACGCAGAAGTACTGGCCGTGCATGGTGCCGGTGGCGGTGCGCAAGCGTGAAGCGCTGCTGTACTGAAAAGATTCCCCCGGCCGCAGCAGCGGCTGGTGGCCGACAACGCCCAGGCCTTTGACCTCTTCGTTGTGGCCCTTGGCGTCACTGATGAACCAGTGGCGCGCAATCAGCTGGGCCGCCACCTCACCGGTGTTGGTGATGGTCACGGTGTACGAAAACGCAAACAGCTGGTTCTCTGGCTCGGACTGTTCCGGCAGGTAACGCGGCAGGACTTCGCAGGAAAATTGGTAGGTCGGCATGGTATTGAGAATGAATGCTTGCATGTTAACGCGGCCACTATCCCGGCCAGTTGCCTTGCACTGCTGGCCATAGCCTGCGGCGGCGCTTAAGCGACAATCCAGCCATGCCCAAAAACGCCAAACCCGCTTACCAAATCGCCCCCTCCATCTTGTCGGCCGACTTCGCCCGGCTGGGAGAGGAAGTCAAAAACGTCATCGCTGCCGGCGCAGACTGGATTCACTTTGACGTGATGGACAACCACTACGTGCCCAACCTGACTTTCGGCCCCATGATCTGCAGCGCGCTCAAGCCGCATGCAGTCACCGCCGATGGCCGCAAGGTGCCTATCGATGTGCATCTGATGGTGCAGCCGGTCGATGCGCTGGCCGCGGCCTTTGCCGATGCGGGAGCCGACTACATCAGCATTCACCCCGACGCCAGCGGTCATGTGCACCGCAGCGTGCAGGCCATCAAGGCCAAGGGTTGCAAGGCCGGGCTGGCTTTCAACCCGGCCGAGCCGCTGGATGTGTTGGACTGGGTGATTGACGACATCGACCTGATTTTGATCATGAGCGTCAACCCGGGCTTTGGCGGCCAGAGTTTCATTGATTCGGCCCTGCACAAAATTGAACAGGTACGCAAGCGGATCGACGCCTCGGGCAGGGATATCCGGCTCGAAGTCGATGGCGGTATCAAAACAGAGAATATCGCCCGCGTGGCGGCCGCCGGCGCTGACAGCTTTGTGGCCGGCAGCGCCATTTTCGGCAAGCCCGACTACAAGTCGGTGATCGATGCCATGCGCATCGAACTGGCCCGTTGAACTTGCCGCTGCCGTTGTCACTGCCCGATCTGCGTGGCGTGATCGTCGATCTCGACGGCACCATGGTGGACACGCTGGGCGATTTCGAAGCCGCCCTGAACCGCATGCTGGCCGAGCTGGATTTGCCGCCCGTGAGCCGTGCGCTGGTGGAGCGCACAGTGGGCAAGGGCTCCGAGCACCTGATCCGTTCGGTGTTGGAGCATCAGCTTGCATTGCCCGGAGTTCATACCCAAGGTCAGCCTGGCGACGGCCGCGCCGATGAGCTCATGGCGCAGGCCTGGCGTATCTATCAGCGCCATTACCTGGAGATCAACGGCGCTTTTTCCGCTGTGTACCCCGGCGTGATGGCCGGCTTGCAACAATGGCAGGGCCGCGGCTTGCAACTGGCCTGCCTGACCAACAAGCCGCTTGACTTTGCGCGGCCCCTGCTCAAAGCCAAAGGGCTGGACGGGTTTTTTGGGCATGTGTTCGGCGGTGACAGTTTTGAGCGCAAAAAACCCGATCCCCTGCCGTTGCACAAGACCTGCGAGGCCATGGGCACGCTGGCCGCGCAGACCCTGATGGTCGGGGACTCTGAAAACGACGGACTGGCAGCCCGCGCCGCCGGCTGCCCGGTGGTGCTGGTGAGCTACGGCTACAACCACGGCAGGCCCATCCGCGAGGTTGATGCCGACGGCTATGTCGATTCTCTGGCCGAGCTGGCCTTTGCTACACTTTGAGCCACATGTTCATTCACCGCATCACACGTACAGGTTGTAGCGACCGGGGAGCCTGGCCCTGGCGCCGCTGCCCTTTGCTGCGCGCCTGAGCGCCGGCCCTGCGCGTCCCGCCCAGCGCTGACGCCGCCCTCTGATGCGCCCGACCTGAGGTCGGTTTCCTGAGCCTCCCTGCCCCATAGCCAGTGCGAGGCGTTTTGAATGAACCGTGTGGTGCTGCCGCTGCGCAGGCCACGCCGAAAGGACATGTTTTGATCTCTGAACTTGAATTCAAAAGCCTGGCGCAGCAAGGCTATAACCGCATTCCCCTGATGGTCGAGGCCTTTGCCGACCTCGAAACCCCGCTGTCGCTCTACCTCAAGCTGGCCTTTTCCAAAGACGGCGGCAAGTACAGCTTCTTGCTCGAGTCGGTGGTGGGTGGTGAGCGCTTTGGCCGCTACAGCTTCATCGGCCTGCCGGCGCGCACTTTGCTTCGCTCAAGCGGCTTTGGCGCCGATGCCGTCACCGAGGTGGTGACCGACGGCCAGGTGATGGAGACTTCGAGCTTGAACCCGCTGGACTTCATTGAGGCTTACCAACAACGTTTCAAGGTGGCGCTGAGTCCGGGTCTGCCGCGTTTTTGCGGCGGGCTGGCCGGCTACTTCGGCTACGACACGGTGCGCTACATCGAAAAAAAGCTCCAGGCCTCGTGCCCGCCCGACACCCTGGGCTGCCCCGACATCCTGCTCTTGCAATGTGAGGAGTTGGCCGTCATCGACAACCTGTCGGGCAAGCTGTATTTGATTGTCTACGCCGACCCGGCGCTGCCCGAGGCTTTTGCCAACGCCAAGAAGCGTTTACGCGGCCTCAAAGAGCAGTTGCAGTATTCGGTCAGTGCACCGGTGGTCAAGCCCTCCCAGGGTTTTCCGGCCGAGCGTGAGTTTGCCAAAGCCGATTACATCGCCGCCGTCGAGCGCGCCAAGGAACTGATTGCCGGCGGCGACTTCATGCAGGTGCAGGTCGGACAGCGCATCAAGAAGCGCTACACCGAGTCGCCCTTGTCGCTGTACCGCGCGCTGCGCTCGCTCAATCCCAGCCCCTACATGTATTACTACCACTTTGGTGACTTCCATGTGGTCGGGGCGTCACCGGAGATTCTGGTGCGCCAGGAAAAAGTCGTCATTGAGGGCGTGGACAGCGAAAAAATCACCATCCGCCCGCTGGCCGGAACGCGGCCGCGCGCGACCTCGCCCGAAGCTGACAAGGCGGCCGAGCAAGAGCTGATCAACGACCCGAAAGAGCGCGCCGAGCATGTCATGCTGATCGATCTGGCGCGCAACGACATCGGTCGCATCGCCCAGACCGGCTCGGTCAAGGTCACGGAAGCGTTTGCGGTGGAGCGTTACAGCCACGTCATGCACATCGTCAGCAATGTCGAGGGTGTTCTCAAAGAAGGCATGAGTAACATGGATGTGCTCAAAGCAACTTTCCCGGCCGGTACTCTGACCGGCGCGCCCAAGGTGCATGCGATGGAGCTGATTGACCAGCTCGAACCCAGCAAGCGCGGCCTGTACGGAGGCGCTTGCGGCTACCTGAGTTTTGCCGGCGACATGGATGTGGCGATTGCGATTCGCACCGGCATCATCAAGGACCAGACTTTGTATGTGCAGGCGGCTGCCGGCGTGGTGGCCGACTCGGTGCCCGAGCTCGAATGGAAAGAAACCGAAGCCAAGGCGCGCGCCTTGCTTCGTGCCAGCGAGCTGGTGGAAGAGGGGCTGGAATGAGTCATCAAAATTTGGCTGACCAAGAGTTTTTCCGCAGGGCCGCCCCAAGGAAAAATGCGGCCCCCTCGGGGGGCAGCGCAGTACGCGCAGCGACAAGCGTGGGGGCTCTATGAAGATTTTGATGGTCGACAACTACGACTCGTTCACCTACAACATCGTTCAGTATTTCGGCGAGTTGGGCGCTGCGGTCACGGTGGTGCGCAACGACGAGGTGTCGCTGGCCGACATCGCCGCGCAGGCACCCACGCACCTGGTGATTTCGCCGGGCCCGTGTTCACCGGCCGAGGCGGGTATTTCGGTGGCCGCGATCCAGCACTTTGCCGGCAAGCTGCCGATCCTCGGTGTCTGCCTGGGCCACCAGGCGATAGGCGCGGCCTTCGGCGGCAAGATCATTCGCGCAAAGCAATTGATGCACGGCAAGACCAGCGTGATCAGCACCACGCAGCAAGGTGTTTTTGCCGGTCTGCC
>CANIDW010000117.1 GCA_947466165.1 Comamonadaceae bacterium
GCTGGGCAGCCGCGACGCCACCAGCGTGCCCGCTTACGAGGTGCAGATGACACCCACCGGCGTGCTGGCCACCGGTTGCAAGGCGGTGCAGCCGCGCTCCTCGGTGCATGCCACGGCCAGCGCCATGGTCGAGTACAGCTACGAAGTGACGGGCCCCTACACCGCCGTGCTGACCAAGGTGCCCGAGGCCGGCAGTGCGGCCATTGCCGACTTGCGCGAGTCGATCGCCTTGTTTGTCTGCCCGGTGACGCCGGAGAGCTGTGAGGTCTGGATACGCATGGCGATGAACGATTTTGAATCGCCCGACCACAAACTCACGGATTTTCAGGACACGATTTTTGGACAGGACAAACCGGTGCTCGAATCGCAGCGGCCTAAGCGTTTGCCACTGGCTGCCGGCGCCGAATTGCATTGCGCCGCTGACAAGACTGCAGTGATGTACCGCCGGCACCTGCTTGAAGCCGGCATCACGTTTGGAGTTTGCTGATGTTCAAAGTCCCTGCGGTGAGCGCCGAGCGCCTGCCCGAACTGCTGCGGCGCATGCCCAAGGCCGAGCTGCATATTCACATCGAGGGCTCGCTCGAACCCGAGCTGATTTTTGCGCTGGCCCAGCGCAACGGCCTTAGCCTGCCGTATGCCGATGTGGAGGCGCTGCGCCGCGCGTATGCTTTTACCAACTTGCAAAGTTTTTTAGACATTTACTACGCCGGCGCCAGCGTGTTGATCACCGAGCAGGATTTTTACGACATGGCGCGCGCTTACTTTGTGCGTGCTGCGCAAGACGGCGTGCTGCACGCTGAGCTCTTCTTTGACCCGCAAACCCACACGGCGCGCGGCGTGTCCATGGCCACTGTGGTCAAAGGTTTGCACCGCGCCTGTGTGGACGCGCAGGCCGAGCTCGGCGTGAGTGCTTTGCTGGTCATGTGTTTTTTGCGGCACCTGAGCGAAGAAGAGGCTTTTGCCACGCTGGAGCAGGCACTGCCGTTTCGCGAGTACATCGTCGGCATCGGTCTGGACTCGGGCGAAGTCGGCAACCCGCCGGAAAAATTCTCGCGGGTGTTTGCGCGTTGCCGCCAACTCGGCTTTCGGCTGGTGGCGCACGCCGGCGAAGAGGGGCCGCCGGCCTATGTGTGGACGGCGCTCAACGAGCTCAAAGTTGAGCGCATTGACCATGGGGTGCAGTCCACGCATGACGCGGCACTGATGCAACGGCTGGCACAAGACCGGATAGCCTTGACGGTGTGCCCGCTGTCCAACCTCAAGCTCTGCGTGTACCCCGATCTGGCCAGCCACACGCTCGGCCAGCTCTTGGATGCCGGCATTGCCGCCACCGTCAACTCGGACGACCCGGCTTACTTTGGCGGTTACATGAATGAGAACTTCACGCAGACTTTTGCGGCATTGCCGCTGAACGCCACCCACGCCTACCTGCTGGCGCGCAACAGTTTTGAGGCCAGCTTCATCGACAAGTCGGCCCAGCAGATCTTCATCAACCAGTTGGATGAATCGTTTGAAAAATTCCGCTGATGGGCGCTGACACCCGAAGCCCCGGGCCGTGGGCGATTGCCTTGGCCGGCATGGCGTCGCTGGGTGTGGCCATGGGCATTGGCCGCTTTGCCTTCACGCCCATCTTGCCCATGATGCTGGCCGACGGCGTGCTCGATCTGCCGGCGGCGAGCTGGCTGGCCAGTGCCAACTACCTGGGCTATTTGGTCGGTGCGCTGCTGTGCATGTTGCAGCCATGGCTGTGGACGCGCTTTCCAAGTCTGCCGTACTTGGCTTTTTCGCAGCTGGTGCGCGGCGGCCTGCTGATGACCGGAGTGCTCACGCTGGCCATGGGCTGGCTGGAGGCGCCGGCCTGGCCGCTGCTGCGGTTTTTAGCGGGCGTCACCAGCGGGGTGGTGTTTGTCTACACCTCGGGCTGGTGCCTGTCGCGGCTGGCCAGCTTGGGCGTGCCGGCCATGGGCGGATTTATTTACATGGGGCCTGGCGCAGGCATTGTGTTGAGCGGCTTGGCCGCCAGCGGTATGGTCGCGTGGCAATGGACGGCAGCCGGCGCCTGGCTGGTGTTTGGCGCGCTGGCTTTTGTACTGAGTGCGCTGGCCTGGCGCTTTTTGCAAGGTGGCAATGAGCGCCTGCAGCCGCTGGCCGTCCGTAGCCCTGAACAGTTTGGACAAGTCCCGGCAGATCCGCCAACTTCACAAGCCGGCCACGGCGCTGCTGAAATGCTGCTGCTGACACTGGCCTACGGACTGGCGGGTTTTGGTTACATCATCACCGCGACATTTTTGCCGGTGATTGCGCGCAGTGCCTTGCCCGGCTCGCACTGGCTGGACTTGTTCTGGCCGCTGTTTGGCGCCGGTGTGATGCTGGGGGCCTGGGGCGCCACGCGCCTGCGCTCGGTTGCCGACTACCGCTGGCTGCTGCTGGGCGGGTATTTGGTTCAGGCGCTGGCGATTGCCATCAGCCTGTGGAGCCCGAGCCTGGCTGGCTTTGCCATCGGCAGTTTGCTCTTGGGTATACCTTTCACGGCCAACACTTTTTTTGCCATGCAGGAGGCGCGACGCCTTCAGCCAGCAAGTGCCTCGAGCTTCATGGGCTTGATGACCGCTACCTACGGCATCGGTCAGGTTGTCGGGCCGCCGCTGACCGGTTTGTTGCTGCAAGCCCAGCTTTCGCCGGGCGATGCGTTCAATTTGGCGCTGGAAATTGCTGCTGCGGCATTGCTCTTGGGTGCGGCGCTGTTTGCCTTGTTGGTACGGGCGTACCCGCTTGTGCGCCCTGTGTCTCGTTAGAATAAACAGCTCTTGCGTGCTGTCACGGCGCGCAAGAGCCTTCTTTTTACCGTGGCCATGTAGAGGACTACCATGTATAAAAACCTCGCTGCCGCGTTCGCGGCCGCCTGTTTTATTTCCCCCGTTCTTTCACAAACGACGCCTGCGGCCCTTGCGCCTTTGAAAATCGGCTTTGTGTATGTCACGCCCGTCACCGATGCCGGCTGGGTGCGTCAGCATGAAAACGGCCGGCAGGCTGTGCAAGCTGCGCTGGGCACGCAAGTCAAAACCAGCTTTGTCGAGAACGTGCCCGAAGGCCCGGATGCCGAGCGCGTGATCCGTGACCTGGCGCAGCAGGGCCACAAGCTGATCTTCACCCCCAGCTTTGGCTACATGGAGCCCACGCTCAAGGTGGCCAAAGATTTTCCGGACGTGAAATTCGAGTCGGTCACCGGTTACAAAACCAGCGCCAATGTGGCCACCGTGAACGCGCGTTATTACGAGGGTCGTTACCTGGCCGGCATCGCCGCAGCGCGCATGAGCAAAACCCAGCTTGCCGGCTATGTGGCGGGCTTTCCTATTCCCGAAGTGCTGCAAGGCATCAACGCTTTTGCACTCGGCATGCGCTCAGTGAATCCGCGCGCAGAAGTCAAAGTGATTTGGCTCAACGCCTGGTTTGACCCGCCGCGTGAGCGTGATGCGGCCATGACCTTGTTCAACCAGAACGCGGATGTGCTGGCCTTTCACACCGCTTCCAATGCCGTGATGACGGCCGCCCAAGAGCGCGGCAAGCTGGCTGTGGCCTACCACTCCGACATGCGCAGCGTGGCGCCCGACGCGCAAATTCTGGCCGTGACACACCAGTGGGGCGACTACTACACCCGCCGCGCCCGCGAGGTGCTGGCCGGCACCTGGACCAGCGGCAATGTCTGGGGCGGCGTCAAAGAAGGCATGGTGCGTGTGGGCGACTTCGGCCCCAAGGTGCCAGCGGCCGTGCAGCAAGAAGTGCTGGCCCGCCAGAAAGACATGGCCAGCGGCAAACTGCAGCCCTTCGCCGCGGGCAAAGCCGCTGTTTTGAACAACACCGGCGCAGTGGTGATCGCCGCCGGCAGCACCTTGTCAGACGCTCAGATTCTGGGCATGAACTTCCTGGTGCAAGGCGTGCAAGGCAGCCTGCCCAAATAGTTAATGGGGGTCAGAACCCATTTATCTCTCCCCGCCACGCAGCGCCAATGCTGAACTGCGCTAACCTTGAAGCCATGAAAGCCTACCGCGCCGCCATCCTTCGTTTTGCCGATGACCATGCCGCTGTCTATGAAGAAGACGGCCTGCTGGTGGTGGCGCCTGACGCCAGCGGTCGCCAGCGTGTACAGGCCGTGGGGCCCTGGCGTGAACTTGCGCCGATGTACGCGCATTTGAAGGTAGAGCATTTGCCCGGCCGCATTCTGGCGCCCGGCTTTGTGGACATGCACATTCATTGCCCGCAGGTGGACGTGATCGGCTCGCCTGCCGATGGCTTGCTGCCCTGGCTGGAGAACTACACATTCCCGCAGGAAAGCCGCTTTGCCGACCCGGCGCACGCGGCCGAGGTGGCGGGTTTCTTTTTGGACGAACTCGCGCGCAATGGCGTGACCACAGCACTCAGCTTTGCCACCTCGCACCCGGCTTCTGTGAATGCATTGTTTGAAGCTGCAGAGGCGCGTAGCCTGCGCCTGATCACCGGCAAATGCCTGATGGACCGGCACGCGCCCGACGGCGTGCGCGATGAGACCGAGCAAAGCCTGATCGACACCGAGGCCTTGATTCAGCGCTGGCATGGCCGGGGGCGGCTGGGTTACGCCATCACGCCGCGCTTTGCGCCCAGCTGCTCAGACGCGCAGCTGCGCGGTGCCGGCGAGCTGGCCGCCAAGTACCCCGACGTCTGGGTGCAGTCGCATGTGGCTGAAAACCATGACGAGATTGCCTGGGTTCGGTCGCTTTACCCTGAGGCGCGCAGCTACCTGGCGGTCTACGAGCAGTTCGGGCTCTTGCGCCCGCGCAGCGTTTACGCGCACTGCATTCACTTTGACGACGCAGACCGCGCCCTGATGCGCTCTAGCGGCGCTGCCGCTGCCATCAGCCCGACCAGCAACCTTTTTTTGGGCAGCGGTTTTTTTGACTATGAAGGCGCAGACCGCGTCGGCTTTGCCTACGGCCTGGCCAGCGACGTGGGCGGCGGCACCAGCTTCAGCCCTTTTCACACCATGCTGGCAGCCTATTACGTGGGCCGCGAAGGCCACAGCAAAAGCGGCCTGTCGCTCAAGTCGCAGCAACTGTGGTGGCAGCACACGGCGGGGGCGGCGCAGGCGCTGGGCCTGGGCGGCGTGGTGGGCAATTTGCAGCCGGGCTGCGAAGCCGACTTTGTAGTGATCAACCCCGCGGCCACGCCGCTGCTGGCGCGCAAGACCGCGCAGGCCGCCAGCCTGGACGAGTTGCTGTTCGCCATGATCGTGCTGGGTGACGACCGGCTGATCGAGCGCACGGTGGTTTCGCAGGCGTTGGCCGCGCTGCCTACAATGAAGCCCATTAAATAATTACCCACCTGAGCACCGCATCATGAGCATCAAAAGTGACAAATGGATACGCCGCATGGCCGAGACGACCGGCATGATCGAGCCCTTTGAGCCCGGTCAGATCCGGCAAGCGGCCGGCGGCCAGAAGATCATCAGCTACGGCACCAGCAGCTACGGCTATGACATCCGCTGTGCGCCCGAGTTCAAGGTCTTCACCAACATCCACAGCACGGTGGTGGATCCGAAAAACTTCGACGAAAAAAGCTTTGTTGATTTCCACGGCGACAGCTGCA
>CANIDW010000118.1 GCA_947466165.1 Comamonadaceae bacterium
TGCGCTGCCGATTTTTCATGTGCACGGTCTTTTTGTGGCTTTGCATGGCGCGCTGATCAACGGCAGCAAAATGATCTGGCTGTCTGGTTTTGACGCCAAACTGGTTCTTCAAAAATTACCGGAGGCCACCGTTTTCATGGGGGTTCCAACGCTCTACGTGCGCTTGCTGGCCGAACGCGGACTGAGCCACGACAGCTGCCGCAACATGCGGCTGTTTGTGGCCGGCTCGGCGCCACTGCTCATGGAGACCTTCACCGATTGGCAGCGGCGTACCGGGCACACGATCTTGGAGCGTTATGGCATGAGTGAGACGGCCATGCTGACGTCCAACCCCTGCCGTCCAAGCGATGGTGAAAGACGCGGCGGCACGGTCGGATTTCCTTTGCCCGGAGTTGCTTTGCGTGTGCGTGGCGATGCCGGACAAGACCTGGCCCAAGGTGAGATTGGCGGTATTGAGGTCAAGGGGCCTAATGTATTCAAGGGTTACTGGCGCATGCCGGAGAAAACCAAAGAAGAGTTCACTGGTGACGGCTGGTTCAAGACCGGTGACGTCGGCCTGGTGGACGCGCGTGGCTATGTGTGCATCGTCGGCCGCAGCAAAGACCTGATCATCAGCGGCGGCTACAACGTCTACCCGGCTGAGATCGAGGGCTATATCAACGACTTTCCAGGCGTGGCCGAAAGCGCGCTGATCGGCGTGCCCCACCCTGATTTCGGAGAGGTCGGCGTGGCTGTGTTGATTGCCAAGACGGGTGTGCAGCTCAGTGCTGAAGCTGTGTTGGCCGCACTCAAAGCCCAGCTGGCCAACTTCAAGATACCCAAGAAATGTTTTGTACTTCCCGAGTTGCCTCGCAACACCATGGGCAAGGTGCAAAAAAATCTGCTGCGGGAGCAGTACAAAAACCTGTTCAGCTGAGCCGGGCTTGCCGGCGCTGGCTTGTTAACGCAAGACCAGCACCGGTACCGGCGAGTGTGTCAAGACATGCGTGGTTTCACTGCCCAGCAGCAGGCGCGAGATACCGCGCCGCCCGTGCGAGGCCATGACGATCAGGTCGCAGCCGTGTTTATTTACAGCCGCAATGATAGCTTCGGCTATCAGGTCAGAGTGGGTTGTGACCCCCTTGGCCTGAACACCTTGGAGTGCGGCACTGGCCTTGACCGCCTCTACTGTCGCCAGCGCGCTGTCAGCCCATTGCTTTTCGATCCGGCCTATCTCCGCATTGGGGACGCTGGCGCCACCTTCAAAATAACTCACTGGATAGCGCGGCACGACTTGAAGTGCCACGATTTCAGCGCCAGACAGCGCGGCCAGTGCGATACCGCTGTCGACCGCTTTTTGTGACAGTTCAGAGCCGTCTGTGGCGATCAAAATCTTTTTGTACATGGCTGCCTCCTGTTGATGAATGTCTGAGCTTAAGCCGCTGAACCGGTGGCCGGTTTGATCCATGTCAATGGCATCGTTACAGCCTGCGATTACGCTTTAGCGCATGCAAATCAGCCTTGAAGAGTCTGCGCCTGCCGATCTGCCGGGCCTGAGTGTGTGGGACGACGCCCAGGAGTGGTCGCGTTTTAGCCAGTCCCTGCCTGCTGAAGGCGCCGCGTTCAAGGAGGCTGACGGGCTGTGGGAATCGCAGTTACTGGTCATCGGCATGCATTGCGCTGCCTGCTCCTTGATGCTCGAGCGTGCCTTGCTTGCGTCGCCGGGGGTTGTCTCGGTCAAAGTGAGTGCGGCGAGCCAGCGAGCCAGCGTGGTTTGGTCGGCCAGCCAGACCCGGCCGTCCCTGTGGCTGGGCGCGCCGCGCGCGCTGGGTTACACATTGAACCCTGCGCTGGACACGGCGGCCTCAGACCAGGCGCGGCGTGACGCGCGGCTGGCCCTGTGGCGCTGGCTGGTGGCCGGTTTTTGCATGATGCAGGTGATGATGTACGCCTTTCCGGCTTACGTGACCGAGCCGGGTGATATCACACCAGATATTGAAAAGCTGCTGCGCTGGGCGGCCTGGGTGTTGACGCTGCCTGTGCTTTTGTTTTCTTGCCGCCCCTTTTTTGCCAACGCCTGGCGTGATCTGCGCAGAGGTGAGGTCAGCATGGACTTGCCCGTTGCGCTGGGCATTTTGATCACATTTGCCATCAGCTCGGCTGCCACTTTTGAGCCGGCCGGCTGGTGGAGCAGCGAGGTCTATTTCGATTCGCTCACCATGTTTGTTTTTTTTCTGCTCAGCGGCCGCTGGCTGGAGCAGCGTCTGCGCGCTCGCACCAGTGGCGCTTTAGACGCCCTGGTGCAGCGCTTGCCCGACAGCGTTCAACGTCGTTTGCCCGGCGGTGAGTTTGAGTTGGTGCCTGTGCGCCGGCTGGTGCCGGATGATGTGCTGCGAGTGCTGCCCGGCCAGGCTTTTGCTGCGGATGGCGTACTGGAAAGCGGAGCTACCTTGGTGGACGAGGCACTCTTGAGCGGCGAGTCCCGCCCGCTGTCCAAAGCCACGGGCGATGCTGTCATGGCCGGCAGCTACAACTTGTCAGCCACGGTATGGATGCGGGTGCTGCAAATTGGTGAGCAGACGCGTTACGCCGGCATCGTGACATTGATGCAGCGCGCGGCCGTGGACAAGCCGCGACTGGCGATGCTGGCGGACCGCATTGCCAAGCCATTTTTGTGGTTCGTGTTGCTCGCTGCCTTGCTGGCAATGGCTTACTGGTGGCCCACAGACCCGGCCCGCGCCATCATGGCGGCGGTCGCGGTGCTGGTTGTGACCTGCCCGTGCGCCTTGTCACTGGCCACGCCCACGGCCATGCTCACCAGCGCAGGCTTGCTGGCGCGCCAGGGTGTGCTGGTGCGGCGATTGCAAGCCATTGAAACTTTGGCGGGTGTGGATACGGTGGTGTTTGACAAAACCGGCACGCTCACCGAAGCGCGCATGGGGCTGCGCCAGTCGGTCACGCGTGATGGTTTGTCGCCCGAGGCAGCGCTGGCCTTGGCCGTGGCCTTGGCCAAGGACTCCTTACATCCTGTTTCACGAGCGCTTTGCGCAACTGTACAGGCGCAAACTGTGCCTGTGCTGAGCGCCGGGCCTTGTGTGACCGGTGTGTCTGAGCAAGCGGGGCAGGGCGTGAGTGCTTTGTTGCTGGCGCCTTTCATGAGTGCATGCGCAGGCCCGATTCGTTTGGGCTCAGCGCTTTACTGCGGCATCCACAATCCGCCTGAAAGTGAGCAGTTGCAGGTATTTCTGGCAGACAGTGCCGGCTGGCTGGCGAGCTTTGAACTCGATGAAATGCTCAGACCGGATGCGGCTCAGGCTGTTTTGCAACTCCAGGCGGCCGGGCTGGAGGTTCAAATGCTGTCCGGCGACCGCAGTTCTGCAGCCCTGCGCGTAGCCAGTGCTTTGGGTATTGAGCATGTGCAAGGCGACTGCACGCCGCAAAGCAAACTGGCCTGGCTTCAAACTTTGCAAGGCCAGGGCCGCCGGGTGCTGATGGTGGGCGATGGCTTGAATGACGCTCCGGTACTTGCGCTGGCCGATGTGTCGGTGGCCATCGGGCAAGCGGTGCCCATGGCGCAGGCGCAGTCTGACTTCATCATCCCTGGCGGCCAGTTGAGCCGGCTGGCCCATATGCCGGCACAGGCTAGGCGCACCCTGCGTACCGTGCGGCAAAACCTGCTTTGGGCGGGCGCTTACAACCTGCTTTGTGTGCCCTTGGCCATTGCTTCATATCTACCTGCCTGGCTGGCAGGTCTGGGCATGGCGCTCAGCTCATTGCTGGTGCTGGCCAACGCCGCGCGCTTAACGCGTACACAAGAGGGCGGCTGATGGACATTCTTTTTCTTCTGGTGCCGGTGTCCGTTTTGTTGGCCTTGGGCGTGGTCGGACTGCTGGCCTGGTCGGTCTGGTCGGGCCAGTTTGAGGATGTTGAAAGCGAAGGGCAGCGTATCTTTCTGGAGTCTGACACGGACAGTCCGGGTGCCTTAGAAAAAAGAGAAATCTGATCTTTTTTGCTTCAGCCAAGCGCCTTGAGTTGATCCAAATCAAGCTCACGTCATTCATGGCACGGGAGAATTCTTCTTAACTTAGGTTACAGAAGGTTTGACATGAGTGCAGTATTCAACAGTGCATCGGCTATGGCAGTTCAGAGTCCATGGGCGGCGTCCCGGGCCACGGTCTACAACGACAAGATTGTTCGCCAGTTTTCTGTGGCGGCCGTGATCTGGGGTGTTGTGAGCATGCTGGTGGGTGTTTTTATCGCCGCTCAGATGACCTGGCCGGAGCTCAATTTCGGTATTGCGTGGCTGTCATTTGGCCGTTTGCGGCCTTTGCACACGAATGCCGCCATTTTTGCTTTTGGCGGCTGCTCGCTGTTTGCCACCAGCTATTGGGTGGTGCAGCGCACTTGCCAGACGCGCATTATTTCCGACAAGCTTGCCGCCTTTCATTTCTGGGGTTGGCAGCTGGTGATATTGGCAGCTGCTATTTCACTGCCGCTGGGCTACACGCGCGGCAAGGAATACGCCGAATTGGAGTGGCCCATCTCTATCCTGATTGCTGTGACCTGGGTGGCCTATGCGGTGGTCTTTTTCGGCACCATCGGCATTCGCAAGGTGCGGCATATTTATGTGGCCAACTGGTTCTACGGATCTTTCATCATTGCGGTGGCTTTGCTGCACATCGTCAATGCAGCCGTTGTGCCCGCTGGATTGATGAAGTCCTACTCGGCCTACGCCGGAGTGCAAGACGCCATGGTGCAGTGGTGGTATGGCCATAACGCGGTGGGCTTTTTTCTCACAGCCGGATTTCTGGGCATCGTTTACTACTTCATCCCCAAGCAGGCCGAGCGGCCGGTTTACTCGTACCGCTTGTCTATTGTTCACTTCTGGGCGCTGATCTTCACTTACATGTGGGCCGGCCCGCACCATCTGCACTTCACCGCCTTGCCGGACTGGACGCAATCGCTGGGCATGGTGTTCTCGCTGATTCTGCTGGCGCCTAGCTGGGGCGGCATGATCAACGGCGTGATGACCCTCTCAGGCGCCTGGCACAAGCTGCGCGACGACCCGATCATCCGCTTCATGATTGTGGCCCTGTCGTTTTACGGCATCGCGACCTTTGAAGGCCCGATGATGTCCATCAAGACAGTCAACTCACTGTCGCATTACACCGACTGGAACATTGCGCACGTGCATGGCGGCACGCTAGGCTGGGTCGGCTTCATCTCGATGGGCGCCTTGTACTACCTGGTGCCGCGACTGTTTGGGCAGAAAAAAATGCACAGCATCAAGGCCATTGAAATTCATTTCTGGGCGGCCACCATCGGCATAGTGTTGTACATCGCGGCCATGTGGATTGCCGGCGTTATGCAGGGTTTGATGTGGCGCTCGATCAACCCTGACGGCTCGCTCACCTACACCTTTGTGGAAAGCGTGAAGGCGACCTACCCGTTTTACCTGGTGCGGTTTTGCGGTGGACTGTTGTACTTATCCGGTATGTTGATCATGGCCTGGAACGTGATGATGACAGCCACAGCCGGCAAGCCTGTTGATGCTGCCATCCCATCGGCTTTGGCCCACGCCTGAAAGAAATCTGCCATGTCTTTTTCACACGAAAA
>CANIDW010000119.1 GCA_947466165.1 Comamonadaceae bacterium
ACGAAGTAGCCGTGGCGCTCAAACTGGAACTGCTGGCCGGCTTTTGCTTGGATGGCGCCGCCGGCGGCCAGTGAGGGTTCGACGTAGGCGGCGATGGTCTTGAAGCTGTCGGGATTGAGTTGCGTCAAAAAGTCGGTGTCGCCTGTGCCGGGGTGGGCTTGACTGAAAAGGCGGTCATACAAACGCACTTCGGCGGGCACCGCATCGGCCACGCCGACCCAGGTGATGACGCCTTTGACCTTGACCGAGTCGCTGCCGGGAGTGCCGCTTTTGGTGTCGGGAATCAATCGGGCTTGAACTTCAGTGACCTGGCCCGAACTGTCTTTGACAGCGCCGGTGCACTCTATGACGTGGCCGTATTTGAGTCGTACCTTGTTACCCGGGAAGAGCCTGAAGAAACCTTTGGGCGGAGTTTCTTCGTAGTCACCGCGCTCGATCCATACCTCGCGGCCGATCTTGAAGCTGCGTTTGCCCAGCTCGGGCAGGTGCGGGTGCACGGGCGCGCTGCAGTCGTCGAGCGTGCCTGCGCCCATCACTTCGTCCCAGTTGGTCAGCACCAGTTTGACGGGGTCCAGTACGGCCATGGCGCGCGCTGCGCTGCCGTCCAGTGTTTCGCGCAGGCAGCCTTCGAGTGTGGAGTAGTCAATCCAGCTGTCGCTTTTGGTGACGCCAATGCGTTCTGCAAACAGTTGCAGGCTTGCGGGCGTGTAGCCGCGACGGCGCAGGCCGGCGATGGTGGGCATGCGCGGGTCGTCCCAGCCGGCCACGTGTTTTTCTGTGACGAGTTGCGCAAGCTTGCGTTTGCTGGTCAGCACATAGGTCAGGTTCAGCCGCGCAAACTCATACTGGTGGGGGTGCGGTGTGGCGATCAGCCCGCCTTCGGCCAGTTTGTCCAGCAGCCAGTCGTAAAACGGGCGCTGGTCTTCAAACTCCAGCGTGCAGATGCTGTGGGTGATTTGCTCGAGTGCGTCTTCAATCGGATGCGCAAAGGTGTACATCGGGTAGATGCACCAGGTGTCGCCGGTGTGGTGGTGGGTGGCGCGGCGTATGCGGTAGATGGCCGGGTCGCGCAGGTTGATGTTGGGCGAGGCCATGTCGATCTTGGCGCGCAGCACCGCCGCGCCATCGGCCAGCTCGCCATCACGCATTTGCCGCAAACGCGCCAGGTTCTCGGCCGGCGTGCGGCTGCGAAAAGGGCTGTCTGTGCCGGGGTGGCCGAAGTCGCCGCGGTTGGCGCGCATGTCTTCGGCGCTTTGCTCGTCCACATAGGCCAGGCCGGCTTGCACCAGGTGTTCGGCGGCGCGGTACATGAAGTCAAAGTAGTCGCTGGCCTGGTACAGGTGGCTGTTGCCCGAGCCGTCATGCGCCTGCCAGTCAAAGCCCAGCCATTGCACGGCGTCGATGATGGCCTTGACGTACTCGCTGTCTTCTTTTTCGGGATTGGTGTCGTCAAAGCGCAGGTGGCACACGCCGCCGTAGTCACGCGCCAGGCCGAAGTTCAGGCAGATGCTTTTGGCGTGGCCCACGTGCAGGTAGCCGTTGGGCTCGGGCGGAAAGCGCAAGCGCACCCTAGCAGCATCCAGCGGGCCGGCGGCGTGGTGAGCTGCATCGCCGGGCGAGCCACCCCAGTGGCGCTGGGCATACGTGCCGTCAGCCAGGTCTTTTTCGATGATTTGGCGCAAAAAATGGCTGGGCTTGGCCGATTCCTGGGCTGCAGGGTTGGCAGGGCTGGAGACAGGGGGCGAAGCGGGGGTGGAACTCATGGCCTGCATTTTAGACGGCGGCCCCCGCTGCACAGGGCACGCGCATAATCTGGCTACTTTTTACCATCGCCCCGGAGCCACACTTGGACATTGCATTGCTGATGAAAGCCGCGCTGATGGGCGTGGTGGAGGGCTTGACCGAGTTCTTGCCCATCTCTTCAACCGGTCACTTGATTTTGGCGGGCGCCTTGCTGGGCATGGACGATGACAAGGCCAAGGTGTTTGACATCGCCATCCAGACCGGCGCTATTTTTGCTGTGATTCTGGTTTACTGGCAAAAGATCAAAAGCACGGTGCTGGCCCTGCCACGCGAGCAAGCGGCGCAGCGCTTTGCGCTCAATGTGCTGGTGGCTTTTGTGCCGGCGGTGGTGTTGGGCCTCTTGTTTGGCAAGGCCATCAAGGCGAACTTGTTCAACCCCGTGGTGGTGGCATCCACCTTCATTCTGGGCGGCCTCGTCATTTTGTGGGCTGAAAAGCGCCAGCAAAACAACCCGGCCGCAGCCCGTGTGCATGACGCAGACCACATGACTGTGATGGACGCGCTCAAAGTCGGTTTGGTGCAGTGCGTCGCCATGATCCCGGGCACCAGCCGAAGCGGTGCCACCATCATCGGCGGCATGTTGCTGGGGCTGTCGCGCAAAGCGGCGACAGATTTTTCTTTCTACCTGGCCATTCCAACGCTGATAGGCGCGGGCGTCTACAGCCTGTACAAAGAGCGCGCGCTGCTCTCGCTGGCTGACTTGCCCATGTTTGCCGTGGGCCTGTTGTTTTCTTTCTTGAGCGCCTGGCTGTGCATTCGCTGGCTGCTGCGCTACATCGCCACGCACAGCTTTGTGGTGTTTGCCTGGTACCGGATCATCTTTGGGCTGCTGGTGCTGCTGACGGCGCACATGGGCTGGGTGCGCTGGGCCGCCTAGCCCCCTTCAGGAACCGGTTCAGTTCGCAAAGCTCAGCAGCGCGGCTTCGACCGCTGCAGCGGTGGCCAGCGGTTTTTCCATGGGGAAGAGATGGCTGCCTTCGAGCATCATGATGCGGCCTTTGGTGACTTTTTCCGTCAGCGCCATGCCGACCCGTCCCATTTCGACCGAGTGCAAGCCGCCTATGTAGCTCACCGGGCACTTGAGCGGGTGTCGCTTGAGCAGTGCCTCCAGGTTGTGGGGCAGGGTGTTGTAGATGGCGGTTTCGACGGCGCGGTCAAAGCTCAGCACGCGCTGACCGGCGTGGCTGCTGTCAGGCGCGGCATCGTGTGTGCCGTGGTCAATGTAGTCATGCAGGACCTGCGGGTCCCAGCGGGCAAACATTTTTTTGCTGGAAAAGTGGGCCCAGGCTTCGTCCCGGCTTGGCCAGAGTTGCTTGCGTTTGCTGCTGACAGCGCCCGGTGAGAAAGAGCCGACCACCATGGCCCGCTTGGCCACGCTCAAAGCCGTCGCGCGCCAGCCGCCCAGCACGGGGGCATCCAGCAATACCACCCCCTTGACAGGCAGGCCGCCCAGCACCGGGTGGCGAGCTGCGCACATCAGGCTCAAAAAGCCACCCAGCGAATGCCCGACCAGATAGGCCGGCTGGCCGGACTTTTCAACTTCGTGCGCAGTGAAGTCGGCCAGTTGCTGCACCAGGTGCGGCCAGTTGCTGCTGAACGGGTAGCGCGCATCATGGCCCAATTTTTCAATCGACTTGCATAGAAACCCGCGCTCTTTCAGGCTGTGCAGCATGACGCCGTAGGTGCTGGCCGGGAAGCTGTTGCCGTGAGAAAAAATCAGCAGAGGTTTGGAGCGATTTAGCAAGGCGTCCTTTACTTGAAAACTCAGATCAGTTTGTCGCCAGGGGTGCGGATTTTTTTCAGCGCACCGTGCCCCTCGGCAGGCATCTTGAGCGGCGTGTCGGTGTGCGCGCCGTCCCATACCGGGTCTTCGATGCTGTCAAACACTTCGCGCAGTTTTTTGCCCCAGCTGTTGTGCATCATGCGGTAGTAAGGGTTTTCGTGGTCAATGCAAACGAGTTTGTCGCTTTGCAGTTTGTCGGTTTCATAGACCACCAGGTCCAGCGGCATGCCCACTGACAGGTTGGATTTCATGGTGGAATCCATCGACACCAGCGCGCATTTGGCGGCTTCGTCCAGCGGCATGCCGGGCGTGATGACGCGGTCCAGCACCGGCTTGCCGTATTTGGATTCACCGATCTGAAAGTAGGGTGTCTCACTGGTTGCTTCAATGAAGTTGCCCGCCGAATACATCTGGAACAGGCGCATGCCCTCGCCCTTGATCTGGCCGCCAAAGAGTAAAGAGACATTGAAGTCAAGCTCGGCTTGCTTGAGCGCAGCGGCATCACGCTCGTACACCCGGCGTACGGCGGCGCCAAGCACGCGGGCCGCATCAAACATGCTCTTGGCGTTCCAGATGGTGATGGGTTCGCCGCCGTCTGCATCGGGCAGTTGTTCGACCTGCAAGATCTCGCGGATGGACTGCGAGATGGACAGGTTGCCCGCTGACAGCAGAACCATGAAGCGATCGCCCGCTTTCTCGTAAACAATCATTTTGCGAAAGGTGCTGATGTGGTCCAGGCCCGAGTTGGTGCGGGAGTCGGATAAAAACACCAGACCGGCGTTGATTTTGATGGCGCAGCAGTAAGTCATGCTTGTGTCTCAGGCTTTGTTCATAAGTTTTTTGAGTTGGTACAAGGCGTCCAGCGCCTCGCGCGGAGAGAGCGTATCAGGGTCCAGCTTGGCGAGTGATTTTTCAAGCAAGCTGGCCTCAGCGGCGGGCAGATCCGGCGGCGTTGCAAACAGGTCCACCTGGGAGCGGGCGTCGGTTTGCTGCTGCTCCAGCGCGCTCAGTGCATGGCGGGCATGGTTGACCACCGCCGACGGCACGCCGGCCAGCTTGGCCACCGCAATGCCGTAGCTGCGGCTGGCCGGGCCGGCTTCGATATGGTGCAAAAAAACAATGTCGGCACCCGACTCAACGGCGCTCACATGCACGTTCACGGCGCCGTGGTGTTTGGTCGGAAACTCGGTCAGCTCAAAATAATGCGTGGCAAACAGCGTGAAGGCCTGCGTCTTGTTGTGCAAATAGGCCGCAATGCCGCCGGCCAGCGCCAGACCGTCAAAGGTCGAGGTGCCGCGGCCGATCTCGTCCATGAGCACCAGCGAGTGCGGCGTGGCGGCGTGCAATATCTGCGCAGCCTCGGTCATCTCCAGCATGAAGGTGGACTGCGCGTTGGCCACGTCATCGGCTGCACCGATGCGCGTGTGAATGGCATCGATAGGCCCGAGCCGGCAGCTGCTGGCCGGCACATAAGAGCCTATGGATGCCAGCAGCACGATCAGCGCAACCTGGCGCATGTAGGTGGACTTGCCGCCCATGTTGGGGCCGGTGATCACCTGCATGCGGCTTTTGGCGCCGAAGTGGCAGTCGTTGGCAATGAAGCTGCCGCCACCGGTTTCTGACAGCCGCGCCTGCACCACCGGGTGGCGCCCGGCGACGATCTCGATACACGGCTCTTTGACAAACACGGGCGCAGCCCAGTCCAGTGTGAGCGAGCGTTCGGCCAGCGTGCACAGCGCGTCCAGCGAGGCGATAGCGCGGGCCAGCCGGCTCAGCGCGGGCACAAATTCTTGCAGCTGGTCCAGGAGTTCTTCGTAAAGAAATTTTTCGCGGGCCAGCGCACGCTCTTGGGCCGACAGCGCCTTGTCTTCAAAGGTCTTGAGCTCGGGCGTGATGAAGCGCTCGGCGTTTTTCAGGGTCTGGCGACGCCGGTAGTCGTCGGGCACCTTGCTGGCCTGGCCTTGCGTGACTTCAATGTAAAAGCCGTGAACACGGTTGAACTGCACGC
>CANIDW010000120.1 GCA_947466165.1 Comamonadaceae bacterium
CCGACCTTCATGACGAAGTACGGCGTGAGCGCCGGCAGCAGTTCCAGGGCCGCTTTGTAGGTGTGTTGCAAGCTCAGGGCCACGCAATGCGTGCTGTGGGTGTGAATGACGCAGGCCGTGGCCGCATCAAAAGTCTGTGCCGCTGCGTAGATGCTGCGATGCAAGGCGATGGTCTTGCTGGCTTTGTCGCCGCTGATTTGCTGGCCGTTGGCGTCCAGCCGGGCCAGACGGGCCGGGTCCAGAAAGCCCAGGCAGGCGTCGGTCGGTGTGATCAAAAAACCATCGTCCAGCCGCACACTGATGTTGCCCGCCGTGGCATGCACATAGCCACGCGCAAACAGGCTTTGGCCGACGCGGCAGATCTCTTCGCGCGCCTGCGCTTCTGCTTTGCTCATGTGGGTGCTCCAGCTGACAAGGCCGTGAAAGCCTTGATGAAAAAATCTTCGGTGCCGAAGTTGCCTGATTTGAGCGTCAGGTGCAAACCCTCTGGCGCTGCGTCACTCACAGCGTGGCACCAAGGCACGCCAGGGTCAATTTGCGGGCCGATCTGCATTTGCGTCACGCCCAGCGCCTGCACGCAGGCGCCCGAAGTTTCGCCACCAGCCACCACCAATTGGCGCACGCCCCGTTGCACCAGCCCGCGCGCAATGGTTGCCAGCGCATGCTCGACCATTGCGCCGGCTTCGGTCACACCCAACTGCCCTTGCACGGTCTGAATAGTTTGTGAATCGGTACTCGAATACACCAGAACCGGGCCGGCAGGCAACAGCGGCGCGGCCCAGGCCAGCGCCTCGGCAACCACATCATCCCCGGCAGCCAGACGCAGCGGATCCACACCAAAAGCCGGACACCCGGTACTGCGAAAGTGCGCCACCTGCGCCAGTGTGGCCAGCGAGCAACTGCCACAGACCACGGCCTGCCAGCCGCCGGCAGGCGGTAGTTGTCCGGCCTGGCTGGAGGGCGCCAGACCAAAGTTGGCCGGCAAACCGATCGCCACGCCCGAGCCGGCCGTGACCAGTGGCATGCCCTTGAAGGCGGGGCCCATGCGCAGCAGATCGTCGTTGGAGACCGCATCCACAATGGCCACGCCCACGCCTTGCGCCCGTAGCTCGTCCATGCGCGTGCGAATGGCAGCCTCGCCGCGCGCCACCACGTTGTGGTCAATCAGCCCGACGGTGCGCCGTGTTTGCGCCTGCATCACGCGCACCAGATTAGCGTCCGTCATGGGCGTGAGCGGATGGTTTTGCATGCCGCTTTCGCTCAGCAAGACATCGCCGGCAAACAGGTAGCCCTTGAACACTGTGCGCTTGTTGTCCGGAAAAGCCGGTGTGGCGATGGTGAAGTCGGTGCCCAGCGCGTCCATCAAAGCTTCAGTCACCGGGCCGATATTGCCTTGCGGCGTGCTGTCAAAGGTCGAGCAGTACTTGAAGTAAATCTGCTTGGCGCCCTGCGCTTGCAACCATTGGAGCGCCGCCAGCGACTGGCTCACCGCCTCGGCCGGTGCCACTGTGCGTGACTTGAGCGCCACCACCACCGCATCCACATCAGCACCCAAGGGGCCGGTCGGCACGCCTATGGTTTGCACCACGCGCATGCCGGCACGCACCAGGTTGTTGGCCAGGTCACTGGCGCCGGTGAAGTCGTCGGCAATGCACCCTAGCTGAATAGATAGAGCCCCCACGCTCCCCACTTCGTGTGGTTCGCTGCCCCCCGAGGGGGCCGTGCCTTGCTTGGGGCGGCCCTGCGCTGCGGCGGTCATTCTTTGGCTTTGGGCAGTTCAATGCCCGGGAAAATCTTGATCACGGCGCTGTCATCTTCTTTGGCAAAGCCGGCCGTCGAGGCTTGCATGAACATCTGGTGCGCCGTGGCCGACAGCGGCAGCGGAAACTTGCTGCTGCGCGCCATGTCCAGCACGATGCCCAGGTCCTTCACAAAAATATCCACCGCCGACAGCGGCGTGTAGTCGGCCGCCAGCACGTGGGCCATGCGGTTTTCAAACATCCAGCTGTTGCCGGCGCTGTGGGTGATGACCTCGTACAGCGCGGCGGCGTCTACGCCCTCGCGCAGCCCCAGCGCCATGGCTTCCGCTGCCGCCGCAATGTGCACACCAGCGAGCAACTGGTTGATGATCTTGACCTTGCTGCCGGCACCCGCCTTGTCGCCCAGCTTGTAGACCTTGGCGGCCATGGCGTTGAGCAGGGGCTCGGCCACGGCATAGGCCGCAGGGGCGCCGGCCGACATCATGGTCATCTGGCCGCTGGCGGCCTTGGCGGCGCCACCGGAAATCGGCGCGTCGATGTAGAGCAAGCCCATGTCGTTCAGGCGCTTTTCCATTGCCACCGACCAATTGGGCTCGACGGTGGAGCACATCACAAACACGCTGCCCGGCTTCATGGCTGCGGCGCAGCCCTCAGGGCCAAACAACACGCTCTCGGTTTGCGCGGCATTGACGACCACTGACACCAGCACGTCGCAAGCCGCCCCCAATGCAGCAGGTGAAGCAGCGACCACGCCGCCGTCTTTGGCAAAAGCCTGCGCGACTTCAGTACGCACGTCATACACCTGCACCGTGTGGCCGGCACGGCGCAAAGACTGCGCCATGCCCAGACCCATGGCCCCCAGGCCGATCAGGCCGACTTGAACTGTCATGGACATACTTTCATTGCTTTACAAAATAAAGGCCGATGGATCCCCGCTTTAGCGAGGATGACGCGACAAGAGCGTCATTCCTTCGCTTTTCCGTCATTTCTTAGCCCTTCCGTCATTCCTGCGGAGGCAGGAATCCATCCCCTCTTCTGCAGGACAAAGAATCGCACAGGGCTGCTTTCAACCCAGCGTGATCTTGGCGAATTCGGCCACGCGTTTCCACTTGGCAGCGTCTGCCGCCATGAAGCTTCCCATGGCCGCAGCACCCAGAAAGCCCAGATCAGCACCGCGCGATTCCATGGCTTTGATGATCTCCGGGTCACGCATGAGTTTTTGCAAGGCCTGCTCGACCGAGGCCACCAACGCAGCCGGTGTGCCAGCCGGTGCGGCCAGGCCGTACCAGGCGCTCACATCAAAGTCCGGCAAGCCCAGCTCGACCAGCGTGGCCACGGCCGGCAGCGCCTTGCTGCGCTGCCTGGTGGTCACCGCCAGGGCCTTGACGGCGCCGCCCTGAATCTGGCCCAGCACCGAAGGCAGGTTTTCAAACATCATGTCAATTTCACCGGCCATCAAGGCCGTGACAGCCGCCGCTGCCCCGCGGTAAGGAATGTGCGTGATGAAGGTGCCGGTGCTGCTTTTGAGCAGCTCTGCGCTCAGGTGCAAAGAAGTGCCGTTGCCGTTGGACGCATAGTTCATGCGAGCCGGCTCGCGCTTGGCGCGGGCAATGAGATCGGCCACCGAATTGATACCGCTTTTGGGGTTGACCAACAGCACATTGGGCACACGGCCGACCAGGCCTACGGGCGCAATTTGCTCCGGCTTGTAAGGCATGCTGGCATACAGGGCCGGGCTGATGGTCAATGGCGGAGAAGCCATGAGCAAGGCGTAGCCGTCGGCAGGTGCGCGCGCCACTTCAGCCGCACCCAGGTTGCCGCCGGCACCGGGTTTGTTGTCAATCACCACCGGCTGGCCCAGTTCCTGCGCCAGTTTGGGCGCCACCAGTCGGGCCATGATGTCAATCAAACCACCCGGCGGGAACGGCACCACCAGACGGATTGGTTTGGATGGCCAACTCTGCGCCAGCGCCAGGCCTGGTGCAGCCAGGGCCAGGCCGGCCACCAACAGCGTTTGACGCCTTGTCAGGTCGGGGCTCTTTGCGTCTGCTTGTGCATCGGATTGCATCTGGCCCTCAGGGTTGAATAATCGCACTGAAGTCTCCTGTAAATTTGTTATTGAATTAAAACACCAGCGTCTTGACGCCAGCGCCTGTGCCCAACAGGCACACATCGGCTTTTTGCAAGGCAAACACCCCCACTGTCACCACGCCCGGCCACTGACTGACCTGCAACTCAAAAGCGCGCGGGTCTTCGATCTGCAGGCCGGTGACGTCCAGAATATGCTGGCCGTTGTCGGTGACCAGCGGCGCGCCGTCTTTCATGCGCAGTTGGCCAAGGGCGCCCATGGCCGCAAATTGGCGCGCAATACGCCGCGCCGCCATGGGGATCACTTCGACCGGCAGCGGGAACTTGCCGAGCCGGGTCACCAGCTTGCTTTCGTCGGCAATGCAAATGAACTGGCGCGACTGGGCCGCCACAATTTTTTCGCGCGTCAGGGCCGCACCGCCGCCCTTGACCATGTTGCCGGCGTGATCGATTTCATCGGCGCCGTCCACATACACCGCCAGCTCCTCAACTTCGGTGGCGTCAAACACCCGGATGCCCAGGGCTTGCAGACGCTCGGTGGAAGCGACTGAGCTGGAGACCGCACCGGCGATGCTGCCCTTGACGGCGGCCAGGGCGTCAATGAACTTGTTGACCGTGGAGCCGGTGCCCACGCCCACCAGCATGCCGGGCTGTATGTATTGCAGGGCGGCTTGGCCAACCAGGGTTTTGAGTTCGTCTTGGGTCATGGTGAAGTTGTGGGGGAGTTCGGTTTTGCGACAATCGCGTTCTAGCCTCAAGACTTGAATTATCCAATGCCCCTGCTCCCTTACGCCCTGGCCCGCCCTTTTTTGTTCAGCTTGGACGCCGAGGCCGCCCATGACCTGACCATGAAGTCGCTGGCACTGACCCAGCACTCTCCACTCAAAATGGCCTATTGCGCCGGCCGGGTGGAAGACCCGATTGAGTTGGCGGGCTTAACTTTTCCGAACCGTGTCGGCATGGCCGCCGGGCTGGACAAGAACGCGCGCTGCATAGACGGCCTGGCCGCCATGGGCTTCGGGTTTGTCGAGGTCGGCACCGTCACGCCCAAGCCGCAGCCAGGCAATCCCAAGCCGCGCATGTTCCGGTTGCCTGATGCCAATGCCTTGATCAACCGCCTGGGCTTTAACAATGAAGGGCTTGACGCCTTTTTGCGCCATGTGCGGGCATCCACGTTTCGCCAGCAATCCAGCGGCAAGCTGCCTTTGTTGTTGGGCCTGAACATCGGCAAAAACGCTGTCACGCCGATCGAAAACGCTGTCGATGACTACCTAGCTTGCCTGGACGGCGTCTACCCGCATGCTGACTACGTCACCGTCAATATTTCAAGCCCGAACACCCAGAACCTGCGCGCCCTGCAAAGCGATGAAGCGCTGGACGGCCTGCTGGGCGCCATTGCCGAACGTCGCGAGATGCTCAAGCAAGCGCACGGTAAAACCGTACCGATTTTTGTGAAGATCGCGCCGGACTTGGACGAAGCGCAGATTGAAGTGATCGCCGCCACCTTGAAACGCCACGCCATGGACGGCGTGATTGCCACCAACACCACGCTCAGCCGTGAAGCGGTCAAGGGCATGGCGCATGCCGAAGAAGCCGGCGGCCTGAGCGGCGCGCCGGTGCTCGCTGCCAGCAACCGCGTCATCCGTCAGTTGCGCGCCGCCTTGGGCACGGGCTATCCGATCATCGGCGTCGGTGGTGTGATGAGTGGCGCCGATGCTGTGTCCAAGATCAAGGCCG